>NZ_JBIWOE010000016.1:0-190178 GCF_044767585.1 Streptomyces sp. NPDC101225 | reverse complement strand
CGGATCAACGTGCTGTTCGCGATGCTCCGCGACGGCACCTTCTACGAACCCCGAACCCCACGCCTCGCTTGACGAAAGACATAGAGGCACCCCCCCGCGCCCGATCCGCAAGACACCCGCTCAAGACCGTCGCACCCCATCGCCACCAATCACCAAAAGACCAGGTCAGCGACCCACAGGAAAGATCCCCGCAGGTCACCGTCCCGGCCAATTACTAGGAGATCGAGAAGGCGGCAGCCAGCGCGGAGCGAGCCCTTCCCTGTCCGGGCTGGGCTCGTCCGCATGTAGCTTCAGCGAGCCCTACAGTCCGCCCTCAGACATCCCGTGCACAGCGGGGATCGTCCCCAGCCGGCCCTTCTGGAAGTCCTCGAACGCCTGCTGAAGCTCTTCCCTGGTGTTCATGACGAACGGGCCGTAGTGAGCCATGGGCTCACGGATCGGCTGCCCGCCAAGGAGGACGACCTCCAGGTCCGGCGTGTGCGAGTCCTGCTTCTCGTCCGCGCGGACGGTCAGCGAACCGCCGGTGCCGAAGACCGCCGTCTGGCCGAGGTGGATCGGACGGCGCTCGGCACCGACCGAGCCCTTGCCCGCCAGCACGTACGCCAGCCCATTGAAGTCCTCCCGCCACGGCAGCGTGACCTCCGCACCCGGCGCCACCGTCGCGTGGATCATCGTGATCGGGGTGTGCGTGATGCCGGGACCGGCGTGGCCGTCCAGCTCACCGGCGATGACACGGAGCAGCGCGCCGCCGTCGGGCGTGGTCAGCAGCTGAACGTTGCCGCCGCGGATGTCCTGGTAGCGCGGAGGCATCATCTTGTCCTTGGCGGGGAGGTTCACCCACAGCTGGAGGCCGTGGAAGAGGCCGCCGGACGTGACCAGGTGCTCCGGCGGCGCCTCGATGTGCAGCAGGCCCGCGCCCGCCGTCATCCACTGCGTGTCGCCATTGGTGATGGTGCCGCCACCACCGTTGGAATCCTGGTGGTCGAAGATCCCGTCGATGATGTAGGTGACGGTCTCGAAGCCGCGGTGCGGGTGCCACGGGGTCCCTTTCGGCTCCCCAGGCTGATACTCAACCTCACCCATCTGATCCATCATGATGAACGGATCCAGGTGGCGATAGTTGATCCCCGCGAACGCCCGACGGACGGGGAAACCCTCACCTTCGAAGCCGCTCGGCGCGGTCGTAACGGCCAGCACGGGACGCGCCACGGCATCCGCCGACGCGGCCACGCGCGGCAGGGTCAGCGGGTTCTCGACAGTTACAGCAGGCATGGGTCCGACTCTCCTCTAGGTGGAAGTTTCCGCAGGTCAGCGAGCATCCGTCGAGATAATCCCCCAACTGGTAGAGTCCTCGGGCTCGCCCGGCGCGTACTCCACCTCGCCCATCTGGTCCATCATGATGAACGGGTCGAGGTACTTGTAGTTGATCCCGGCGAACGCCCGGCGCACCGGGAAGCCCTCGCCCTCGAAACCGCTCGGCGCGGTCGTGACGGCGAGCACGGGACGTGCCACGGCATCCGCCGACGCGGCCACGCGCGGCAGCGTCAGCGGGTTCTCGACGGTCACTGCAGGCATGTCGGTACCTCCTTGTGTGCGGCCAGTTTAGTTGAGCATTGAACTTTCTGCCACCCACAACAGAGGGAGCCCGGAGGGCATTCCCTCCGGGCTCCCTTGGGTGGGTGTCAGCCGTACATCCTGCGCATGGCGAACTCGACCATCTGCTCCACGGCCTTCGCGTCGAAGACCATCCGGTGCTCACCCTCCATGTCGAGGACGAAGCCGTAGCCGGTGGGGAGCAGGTCGATGACCTCGGCCCCGGTGATCACGAAGTACTTGGACTCCTTGCCGGCGTACCGGCGCAGCTCCTTGAGGGAGGTGAACATCGGGATGACCGGCTGCTGGGTGTTGTGCAGCGCGAGGAATCCGGGGTTGTCGCCGCGCGGGCAGTAGACCTTCGACGTGGCGAAGACCTGCTGGAAGTCCTCCGCGGACAACTGGCCGGTGGTGAAGGCCCGTACCGCGTCGGCGAGCGACGGCGGGGACGGCTCGGGATACAGCGGTGGCTGCTGCCCGTAACCGCCCGGGCCCGGCGGCGCCTGGGCGTACTGCTGCTGAGCACCCGCACCCACGTTCTGGTCGTAGCCGTACATGAGCGCAAGAGTACTGAGTCACAGATGACCCATTCGGGGTTGCTTCTTATTACCGACGGGTAGCATCATCGTAGCTACTTGTTGGTACGTGAACTAGAAGCAGCGCGAGGATCCACAACCAGTGCCTCGCCGATATCTCTCAACGGAGCCGTCGCCATGGGGCACTACAAGTCGAATCTCCGCGACATCGAGTTCAACCTGTTCGAAGTCCTCGGACGGGACAAGGTGTACGGCTCCGGACCGTTCGCCGAGATGGACACCGAGACCGCGAAGAGCATCCTGGAGGAGCTGACCCGTCTCGCGGAGAACGAGCTGGCCGAATCCTTCGCGGACGCCGACCGCACCCCGCCGGTCTTCGACCCGGAGACGAACACCGCCCCGGTCCCCGAGACGTTCCGCAAGAGCTACCAGGCCTTCATGGACTCGGAGTACTGGCGCCTGGGCCTGCCCGAGGAGATCGGCGGCACCACCTCCCCGCGCTCCCTGATCTGGGCGTACGCGGAGCTGGTGCTCGGCTCGAACCCGGCCGTGTGGATGTACGCCTCCGGCCCGGCCTTCGCCGGCATCCTCTTCGACGAGGGCAACGACGTGCAGAAGCACATCGCCAAGATCGCCGTGGAGAAGACCTGGGGCTCCACCATGGTGCTGACCGAGCCGGACGCCGGTTCGGACGTGGGTGCCGGGCGGACCAAGGCCGTGCAGCAGGAGGACGGCTCCTGGCACATCGAGGGCGTCAAGCGCTTCATCACCTCCGGCGAGCACGACATGGAGGAGAACATCCTCCACTACGTGCTGGCGCGGCCCGAGGGCGCCGGCCCCGGCACCAAGGGCCTGTCCCTCTTCCTCGTGCCGAAGTACCTCTTCGACTTCGAGACCGGCGAGCTGGGCGAGCGCAACGGCGTCTACGCCACCAACGTCGAGCACAAGATGGGCCTGAAGGCCTCCAACACCTGTGAGATGACCTTCGGCGACCAGCACCCCGCCAAGGGCTGGCTGATCGGCGACAAGCACGACGGCATCCGGCAGATGTTCCGGATCATCGAGTTCGCGCGGATGATGGTCGGCACGAAGGCCATCTCCACCCTCTCGACGGGCTACCTCAACGCCCTTGAGTACGCCAAGGAGCGCGTCCAGGGCCCCGACCTCGCGAACTTCATGGACAAGACCGCGCCCAAGGTCACCGTCACGCACCACCCGGACGTCCGCCGCTCGCTGATGACGCAGAAGGCGTACGCCGAGGGCATGCGCGCCCTGGTCATGTACACCGCCTCGATCCAGGACGACATCCAGGTCAAGGAGGCGGCCGGCGAGGACGCCAAGGCCGAGCACGCGCTCAACGACCTGCTCCTGCCGATCGTGAAGGGCTACGGCTCCGAGAAGGGCTACGAGCAGCTCGCCCAGTCGCTGCAGACCTTCGGCGGCTCCGGCTTCCTGCAGGAGTACCCGATCGAGCAGTACATCCGCGACGCCAAGATCGACACCCTGTACGAGGGCACCACCGCCATCCAGGGCCAGGACTTCTTCTTCCGGAAGATCGTCCGCAACCAGGGCGCCGCGCTGAACTCGCTCGCCGAGGACATCAAGAAGTTCCTGGCGCTCGGCGAGGGCGGCGAGGACCTGGCGGGCGCCCGCGAGCACCTGGCGAAGGCCGCCGTCGAACTGGAGGCCATCGTCGGCCTGATGCTGACCGACCTCGCGGCCACCGAGCAGGACGTCAAGAACATCTACAAGGTGGGCCTGAACACCACCCGCCTGCTCATGGCCTCCGGTGACGTGGTCGTCGGCCACCTGCTGCTGAAGGGGGCCGCGATCGCCGCCGAGAAGCTCCCGACGGCGGCCGGCAAGGACAAGGCGTTCTACCAGGGCAAGATCGCCGCGGCGAAGTTCTTCGCGGCGAACGTCCTGCCCGGCGTCACCGGCGCGCGCAAGCTCGCCGAGGGTGTCGCGCTGGACCTGATGGAGCTGGACGAGGCCGCGTTCTAGCACACCCGGCACGGGTTCCGGCCGCCCGGGTCTGGGTAGCCAGAATTTCATATCGCCCTCACGAGGGCCCGCTCCCGGGACGAGGAGTGGGCCCTCGTACGTCGTTAAGGTGAACCCCATGAGCGAACCCCCCCGCTTCGACCGCGGCCACACCGACGACCTGATGTCCTTCCTCGCGGCGAGCCCGTCGCCCTACCACGCGGTGGCGAGTGCCGCCGAGCGGCTGGAGAAGGCCGGGTTCCGGCAGGTCGTGGAGACGGATGCCTGGGACTCGGACGCGTCGGCGGTCTCCGCCTCGGGCAGCGGCGGCAGGTACGTGCTGCGCGGCGGCGCGATCGTGGCCTGGTACGTCCCCGAGGGCGCGGCGCCCCACACGCCGTTCCGCATCGTCGGCGCGCACACCGACTCGCCGAACCTGCGGGTCAAGCCGCAGCCGGACACCGGCGCGCACGGCTGGCGCCAGGTGGCGGTGGAGATCTACGGCGGGCCGCTGCTGAACTCCTGGCTCGACCGCGACCTGGGCCTCGCGGGCCGGCTCACCCTGCGGGACGGGTCGACGCGCCTGGTCAACGTGGACCGGCCGCTGCTGAGGGTTCCCCAGCTCGCCATCCACCTGGACCGCTCGGTGTCGGCGGAGGGCCTCAAGCTCGACAAGCAGCGCCACATGCTGCCGATCTGGGGGCTGGGCGACGACGTGCGCGAGGGCGATCTGATCGCCTTCCTGGAGGAGGAGTCCGGGCTCGACGCCGGCCAGGTCACCGGCTGGGACCTGATGACGCACTCCGTGGAGGCGCCGTCCTACCTGGGCCGGGACAAGGAGCTGGTCGCGGGGCCGCGCATGGACAACCTGCTCTCGGTCCACGCGGGCGTGGCCGCCCTGGCGGGGGTCGCCGGGCACGACCTGCCCTACATCCCCGTGCTCGCCGCCTTCGACCACGAGGAGAACGGCTCGCAGTCGGACACCGGCGCGGACGGGCCGCTGCTCGGCAGCGTGCTGGAGCGTTCGGTGTTCGCGCGCGGCGGGACCTTCGAGGACCGGGCGAGAGCCTTCGCGGGCACGGTGTGCCTGTCGTCGGACACCGGCCACGCGGTCCACCCCAACTACGCCGAGCGGCACGACCCGACGCACCACCCGCGGGTCAACGGCGGACCGATCCTCAAGGTCAACGTCAACAACCGCTACGCCACCGACGGTTCCGGCCGCGCGGTCTTCGCCGCGGCCTGTGAGCGGGCGAAGGTCCCCTTCCAGTCGTTCGTCTCCAACAACTCCATGCCGTGCGGCACCACGATCGGCCCGATCACCGCGGCCCGGCACGGCATCAGGACGGTCGACATCGGCGTGGCGATCCTGTCGATGCACAGCGCCCGCGAGCTGTGCGGGGCGGACGACCCGCACCTGCTGGCGAACGCCCTGGTGGCCTTCCTGGAGGGCGCGCCCGACGTGATGTGAGCCGCGCCGGGCCGACGTGAGCGGTCGCCTCCGCATGACCAGCGGACCTCCGGGTACCCGGAGTTGACCGAACGTCCGGAACCAACCGGACCGGACAGGAAGGCGACACTCATGGGCCTGGGCGGATGCATCGTCCTCATCGCCGCGGGAGCGATACTCACCTTCGCGACCGACTGGCACATGAAGGGGGTCAACCTCGACCTGGTCGGCATCATCCTCATGATCGTCGGGCTGATCGGCGTCACCACCTTCAGCAGCATCGCGCGCCGGCGGCGCGTGGTGGTGCCGCCGGCGACGCCGGTGGTGGAGGAGGAGGGCCACCACCACCATCACCGGAACGGCTACAGCGACGGCTACGGCGTCTGATCGTCCATCCCGGCGAGGACCAGCGGCAGGCGGTCCGCTCCCCCATCCGCGAGGCGGACCGGAAGGCCCCACTCCTGCTGGTGGACACGGCAGGCCGGGTACGCGGCGGAGTCGCCGTCGTCGCACGAGGCCGCCGTCGCGGAGACGTGCAGGACGCCCTCGCCGACCCCGGGATCGAACTCCAGGCGGCGGCTGAGGCCGGTGCCCGCGCCCGCACCCGCGCGCAACAGCTCCGGCGGGGTGGCGGAGACCAGCAGACGGGTCGAGGGGCCGTACCGGGTGTCGGGTCTCTGGCCCGCCGGTACCTGGAAGATCACGTCCAGCTCCAGGCCGCCGGGGGCGACGTCGGTGGCGGCCCGCCGGGTGCGGCGGGCGGAGGAGGCCACCTTGACGGCCTCCTCCGGCAGCCGCAGCCGGGTCAGCCGGTGCCGGGCCGACTCGACCACCACGATGTCCTCGCCGGCGAGAACCGCGTCGCTCGGCTCCCGCAGGTCCGTGGCCAGGGTGGTGACCTCGCCGGTCGCCGGGTCGAAGCGGCGCAGGGCGTGGTTGTAGGTGTCGCTGACGGCGACCGAGCCGTCGGGCAGCGCGGTGACGCCGAGAGGGTGCTGCAACAGGGCCTGCTCCGCGGCGCCGTCGCGGTGCCCGAAGTCGAACAGCCCGGTGCCGACGGCGGTGTGCACGCCGCCGTCGAGGTCCACCCAGCGCAGCGAGGACGTCTCGGAGTCGGCGAGCCAGAGGCGGTCGGCGGTGGCGGCGAGCCCGGAGGGCTGCGCGAACCAGGCTTCGGCGGCGGGGCCGTCCACGAGCCCCTCGTTCGTCGTGCCCGCCGTGACGGCGACCGTCCGCGCCCGTGGGTCGTAGGCCCACAGCTGGTGCACGCCCGCCATGGCGATCCAGACCCTGCCGCCGAAGAGGGCCACGTCCCACGGGGAGGACAGGTCGATCTCACGGGCCGGGCCGGAGGTGGGTGAACCCCGCCGCCACGGCCGGCCCGTGCCCGCCAGGGTGGTGACCTCGCCGGAGGCGAGGTCGAGCCGCCGCAGGGCGTGGTTGACGGTGTCGGCGACGACGACCGCTCCCTCGTCGAGCAGGGCGAGTCCCTGCGGCTCGCTGAACGCGGCCGAAGGGGCCGGGCCGTCCGTGAATCCACGCGTGCCGGATCCGATCCGCCGGACGACGCTCTCCCCGTCCGCCGCCAGCTCCACCAGCCGATGGCGGGTGGTGTCGCTCACCAGGAAGTTCCCGGAGGGCAGCACGAGCGCCTTGCCGGGGAAGCGCAGGGTGGTCGGCCGCGGCTCCGGTGCGACGTACGGCCCGTCACCCCGCCGCAGCGTGCCCTTCGCCGCGTGCTCGGCCTCCAGTTCCGTCACCAGGCTCTCGATGGCGTGCACATGGCCCTCACCGGCGTGCTGCGCGACGACGTACCCCTCGGGGTCGATCACCACGAGCGTCGGCCACGCGCGCACCGCGTACTGCTTCCAGGTCGCGAGCTCCGGGTCGTCGAGCACCGGGTGCGCCACCCCGTACCGCTCGACGGCGTCGACCACCGCCGCGTGCTCCGTCTCGTGCGCGAACTTCGGCGAGTGCACACCGATCACCACGACGGTGTCCGCGTGCTTCTCCTCCAGCTCACGCAGCTCGTCCAGGACGTGCAGGCAGTTGACGCAGCAGAACGTCCAGAAATCGACGACGACGATGCGCCCGCGAAGCCGGCTCAGCCCGAGGTCCTGGTCACCCGTGTTGATCCAGCCGCCCTTGCCGGTCAGCTCGGGGGCGCGTACCCGGACGCGGCGGCGAGGGGAGTCGGTCATGGATCAAGGGTGCCACCCGGCACCGACAAACGGCCCGGCAGCGGCGCACGGCACGGACGGCACGGCACGGACGGCACGGCACGGCACGGCACGGACGGCACGGCACGGACGGCCCGGCACGGCACGGACGGCCCGGCACGGCACGGACGGCCCGGCGCCGGCAGCCGGACCGGCGCCCGCTTCCGGGCCCGTCAGCGCAGGGCGTGCCCGGTGGTCGCGTCCACGTGCCCGGGAACCTCGTCGTGCCGGTCGCCGACCGTGGAGGTGCCGGTGGGTTCGAGCAGCAGGATCTCGGTGGGCACGCTCGCGTACGGCTTGTGCTCGGTGCCGCGGGGGACGGTGAAGACCGCGCCGCGCGGCAGGACGACCGTGCGCTCGCCGGCCGGTTCGCGCAGGGAGATGTGCAGTTCGCCCGAGAGCACCAGGAAGAACTCGTCGGTGTGGTCGTGGACGTGCCAGAGGTGCTCGCCCTCGACCTTGGCGACGCGGACGTCGTAGTCGTTGACGGTGGTGACGATGCGGGGGCTCCACTGCTCGGTGAAGGAGGCCAGGGCCCGGTCCAGGAAGACGGGTTCGTCGGTCATGGCCCCATCGTCCGCGGTGGCCCGGCGCCGGCGCGAGTGCTAGAAATCGCACATGCCGCAAGGATCCTCGCAACCCCGGACCCGAGGCGCCCGGACCCGAGGCGCCCGGACCCGAGGCGCCCGGACGCGGCACAGGCCGCCGCACCGGGTCGCCGTGATCGTCGACGAGGGCACCAACCCCTTCGAGGTGGGCGTGGCGACCGAGATCTTCGGGCTGCCGCGGCCGGAGCTCGGACTGCCCGCACCGCTGTACGAGGTGACGCTGTGCGCGCCCACGCGCGAGGTGCGCATGAACCACGGCTTCTTCACCCTGACGGGGGTGGCGGGCCTGGACGCCGTGGACGACGCGGACACCCTCGTCGTGCCCGGCCGGCCGGACAACGTCGTGCCCCGCGGCGCGGCCGTCCTGGAGGCCGTCCGGCGCACCCACGCGCGTGGGGCGCGCGTCATGAGCCTGTGCACCGGCACCTTCGCGCTCGCCGAGGCCGGGCTGCTCGACGGACGCCGGGCCACCACCCACTGGATGTGGGCCCGGACCTTCCACGAGCTGCATCCGAAGGTCCTGCTGGAGCCCGACGTGCTCTTCGTCGACGAGGGCCGGGTGCTGACCGCCGCGGGCAGCGCGGCCGCGCTCGACCTCGGTCTGCACGTCGTACGGCAGGACCACGGCGCGGAGGTCGCCAACGCCGTGTCCCGGCGTCTGGTCTTCGCCGCCCACCGGGACGGCGGGCAGCGGCAGTTCGTGGAACGGCCGGTGCCCGAGGTGCCCGAGGAGTCGCTCGCTCCCCTGCTGGCGTGGGCGCAGGAGCGGCTGGGGGAGCCGCTGACGGTGGCGGAGCTGGCGGCCCGCGCGGCCGTCTCCCCCGCGACCCTGCACCGCCGCTTCAGGAGTGAGCTGGGCACGACCCCGCTGGCCTGGCTGACGGGGGAGCGGGTGGCGCTCGCCTGCCGGCTGATCGAGCGCGGGGAGGAGCGGCTGGACGTGGTGGCGGCGCAGAGCGGCCTGGGGACCGCGGCGAACCTCCGCGCGCGCGTGCGGGCCGGCACCGGACTCAGCCCGTCGGCCTACCGGCGGCGTTTCGGACCGGCCGCCGGGGAAGCGGTGACGGTATGAGATTCCTCGTACGCGACCGGCTCCTCGGCTTCGGTGACGACTACTGGATCGAGGACGAGCACGGCAACAAGGTGTTCCTCGTCGACGGCAAGGCCATGCGCCTCAGGGACACCTTCGAGATCAAGGACACGCGCGGGCGCGTCCTGATCGACATCCACCAGAAGATGTTCGCCCTGCGCGACACGATGGTGATCGAGCGCGAGGGCGAGGCCCTGGCGACCATCCGGCGCAAGCGCCTGTCGCTGCTGCGCAACCACTACCGGGTCGCGCTGGCCGACGGTACCGAGCTCGACGTCAGCGGCAAGATCCTCGACCGGGAGTTCGCCGTCGAGTACGACGGCGAACTGCTCGCCGTGATCTCCCGGCGGTGGCTGCGCGTCCGGGAGACCTACGGCGTCGACGTGGTGCGCGACGACGCGGACCCGGCGCTGCTGATCGCCGTGGCGGTGTGCGTGATCCACCTGGCGGAGAAGGAACGGGAGGACTGAGGAGCGGGACCGGGCCCGCCCTGCGGGCCCTGGGCCCTGGGTCCCGGGCCCTGGGCCCTGGGTCCCGGGCCCTGGGCCCATGTCGCAACACCCCCTAGCGGCGGCGCGGCGGCTCCAGGCCGAGCATGCGGTCCTTGAGGGCGGGGAACTGCTCCCGGGTCGTCGCGACCTTTCCGGGCTCGAACTCCACCGTGAGGACCTCCTCGCCGGCGCCCGCCCGGGCCAGCACCTCGCCCCAGGGATCCACCACGATCGAGTGACCCGCCTGCGGAACTCCCGCATGGGTCCCGGCCGTTCCGCAGGCGAGCACGAACGCCTGGTTCTCGACCGCCCGCGCCTGGGCCAGCAGCGTCCAGTGCGACCGGCGGCGCTCCGGCCAGCCCGCCGGGACGACGAGGGTCTCGGCGCCGGCGTCGACGAGACCGCGGAAGAGCTCGGGGAAGCGGAGGTCGTAGCAGGTCGCGAGGCCCAGTGTGGTGCCGGGCAGACGGACCGTCACCAGATCCCGGCCCGCGCCCATCAGCACGGCCTCGCCCTTGTCGAAGCCGAAGCGGTGGATCTTGCGGTAGGCGGCGGCGAGATCGCCGGTGGGGGAGAAGAGGAGGGAGGTGTTGTAGAGGGTGCCCTCGGGGTCACGTTCGGGGATCGAGCCCGCGTGCAGCCACACGCCCGCGTCGCTCGCGGCCTTCGCCATCGCTTCGTGGGTCGGGCCCCGCAGCGGTTCGGCCTCGTCGGCGAACGCCTGGTAGGCGAAGGCGCCCGTGGTCCACAGCTCCGGCAGGACGACCAGGTCGGCTCCGGCCTGTTCACCCACCAGCGACGCCACGCGCCGTCGGCGTGAATCGACCGATTCGCCCTCGTTCACGTCGATCTGGAACAGAGAGGCGCGCACACTACCACCGTCCTGGCATTCGAGCCGTCCACACGGGCCTACGATCGTCACACGAAAGCACTGCCGGGGTGCCTCAGGGCAGCGTAACTTAGCGCCTTAAGACACCCGCCGAGTGCAGCCACCTCCCGCTGGCAACGCTGCCACCAACCGCCCGTGTACCGACCGCCGAGGGGTCCCGTTCCGTGAGTCTGCATCCCACCCTCCAGCCCTACGCCGACGCCTGGACCCACTCCATCGAAGCGATATCCGAACTGGTGGGGCCGCTTGCGGAGGGAGAGTGGAACAGGCGAACGCCGTGCCCGGGCTGGTCCGTCCGTGACGTGGTCTCCCATGTCATCGGCCTCGACTGCGAGATGCTCGGCGACCCGCGCCCCATCCACACGCTGCCACGCGACCTGTACCACGTCACCAACGACCAGCAGCGCTACACGGAGATCCAGGTCGACGTCCGCCGCCACCACACGGCACCGGAGATGACCTCCGAGCTGGAGTACGTGATCATCCGCCGCAACCGCCAGCTGCGGAACGAGAACAGGGACCCCGGCACCAAGGTGCGCGGCCCGCTCGGCGCCGAGACCACGCTCGAGGAGTCCATGCGCAAGCACGCCTTCGACGTGTGGGTGCACGAACAGGACCTGCGTGCCGCGCTCGGGCGCCCGGGCAACCTCGACTCCCCCGGCGCGCACATCGCCCGGGACGTGCTCCTCGCCAAGCTGCCGGAGGTCGTCGCCGACATGGCGTCCGCACCGCGCAGTTCGGCGATCGTCTTCGACGTGCACGGCCCGATCGAGTTCCTGCGCACCATCCGCGTCGACATCCAGGGCCGGGGCACCCTGGAGACCGCACCCGCGCTCGGCCCCGCCGCCACCCTCACCCTGGACTGGGAGACCTTCTTCCGGCTGGCCTGCGGCCGGGTGGCGCCGGAGGCCGTGGCGGACCGGGTGAAGACGGAGGGCGACGCGGAGCTGACGTCGGCGATCCTCCGGAACATCTCGGTGACCTCGTAGGGAGCGGTCCGGCTCAGCGGTCCTCACCGGTCCTCACCGGTCCTCACCGGGCGGCCGCGGACGGCACCGGCGCCGGGCGGCGGGTGACGGCCGCCTTCCCGGTGGCCGTCACCCGCCGGGACGGAGCGGCACCCGCGCCGCGCGGAGCCGGTCGCGGTGTACGGCCCCGCCTCACACCGGCACGTGCACCGTCTCCACCCGGCTCGCCACCAGCCGTTCCCGCTCGCGTCGGGCGACCCTTCTGCGCAGCCGCAGGATCTGGCTGACCCCGAGCGCCTGGAGCACGAACACCGCGGAGAAGGCGATGGTGTAGTCGTCGCCGGTGGCGTCGAGCAGGACGCCGATCGCGAACAGGGTGGTCATCGACGCGACGAAACCCCCCATGTTGGTGATCCCGGAGGCCGTCCCCTGACGCTCGGCCGGGTTGGCGGGCCGCGCGAAGTCGAAGCCGATCATCGACGCCGGGCCGCAGGCGCCGAGCACCGTGCACAGCACGATCAGCAGCCACATCGGCGCCGTGTCGGCCGGGTAGGCGAGGGCCGCCGCCCACACCGTCGCCGTCGCCGCCACGGTCCCGAGCGCCAGCGGCAGCCGCGCCACGTGGTGCCGGGCGATGACCTGGCCGTAGACGAGGCCCACGACCATGTTCGACAGGACGACCAGCGTCAGCAGTTCGCCGGCCGTGGCGCGGGACAGGCCCTGCGCCTGGACCAGGAACGGCATGCCCCACAGCAGCAGGAACACCATCGCCGGGAACTGGGTCGTGAAGTGCACCCAGAGCCCGAGGCGGGTCCCCGGCTCCCGCCAGGAGGCGGCGATCTGCCGCCGTACGTACAGGGCGCCCTGATGCGGCAGCGGCTCCGGCTCGTGGCCCTCGGGGTGGTCCTTCAGGAACAGCAGGAGCAGGACGAGGACGACGACGCCGGCGAGCGCGCTGCCCGCGAAGGCGGCCGTCCATCCCAGGCCGTGCAGCAGCCGGGACAGCACCAGGGTGGAGACCAGGTTGCCCGCCATGCCGACCAGGCCCGCGAGCTGCGCGATCATCGGCCCGCGGCGGGCCGGGAACCAGCGGGTGCCCAGCCGCAGCACGCTGATGAAGGTCAGCGCGTCGCCGCAGCCGAGCAGCGCGCGCGAGGCGAGGGCCATGCCGTAGGAGGGGGAGAAGGCGAAGCCGAGCTGGCCCGCCGTGAACAGCACCACCCCGATGGTCAGCACCTTCTTGGTGCCGAGCCGGTCCACCAGCAGGCCGACGGGTATCTGCATGCCGGCGTAGACCAGCAGCTGGAGGATCGAGAACGTGGACAGGGCCGAGGCGTTGACGTGGAAGCGGTCGGCGGCGTCGAGGCCCGCGACCCCGAGGGACGTACGGAAGATCACGGCGACGAAGTAGACGGAGACGCCGATGCTCCACACGGCCGTCGCGCGGCGGCCGCCCGGCGGATCACCCGGCAGGGCGACGGCCGGGGACGAGGAGGAGGTGGAGCTCATCGGACCTCACCCCGCGCCAGGTGCGAGAACCAGCTGACGTGCCGGTGGACGACGTCGACCGCCGCCCCCACGTCCCCGGAGCGCAGCGCCTCGAGGATCTCCGCGTGCTCGGCGAGGGTCTTGGCGACCCGGTCGGGGTGGGAGTGCATGACGGCGACGCCCATCCGCAACTGGCGGTCGCGCAGCTGGTCGTAGAGCCGGGAGAGGATCTCGTTGCCGCCGCTGCGGACGATCTCGGCGTGGAAGCAGCGGTCGGTCACGGCGGCCGCGGCGAGGTCGCCCGCGGCTACCTGTTCGCGCTGTTTCGCCAGCAGTTCCTCGAGCCGTTCCACCAGCCCCGCGGGGGCGGGCACGGCCTTGCGCGCCGCGTGCTCCTCGACCAGCAGCCGGGTCTCGACCACGTCCGCGATCTCCTGCGCGGACACGGGCAGGACCAGGGCTCCCTTCTTCGGGTAGAGCCTGATCAGCCCTTCCACCTCCAGGCGCAGCAGCGCCTCGCGCACCGGGGTGCGCGACACCCCCACGGCGTCGGCGAGTTCGCCCTCGGTCAGCAGGGTGCCGCCCTCGTAGCGGCGCTCCAGGACGCCCTGCTTGACGTGGGCGTACACACGATCGGCGGCCGGTGGCCGCTTGCTGGTCAGGGTCCCCGAGGCGCTCATGCGGACAGCATAGATACAACACGTACGCATGAAGGATCCCGTCCATCATCCGGACGGCCCTCCGTCGGAGATAATCCGCCCCAGCAAGAACACAACCTTCTGTGCTACTTACGTGTCACACACGTGCGGCTCGACTGCATTTCCCTTCAACTTGGCCGCACATCAGGGGCATTCAACGTAATCGGGGTATCTCAGTTGATTAGTGCCAATATCGGCATGAAGGGTCGCCGCCTGCGCAGAGCCGCAGCGGTCAGCGTCACCGCGGGCGCGGTGCTCGCGACCGGCGCCCTGGCCGCCGCGCCCGCACAGGCGGTCACGAAGCCCTCCATTGCGGCCAAGGGCGGCTTCGTGATGAACAACTCCAACGCCAAGACGCTCTACACCAAGGCGGCGGACACCAAGCGCTCCACCGGTTCGACCACCAAGATCATGACCGCGAAGGTCGTGCTCTCGGCGTCGCACCTGAACCTCGACTCCAAGGTGACGATCCAGAAGGCGTACAGCGACTACGTCGTCTCCAGGAACGCCTCCCAGGCGCACCTGATCGTCGGCGACAAGGTGACGGTCCGCCAGCTCCTGTACGGCCTGATGCTGCCGTCCGGCTGCGACGCCGCCTACGCGCTCGCGGACAAGTTCGGCGCGGGCTCGACGCGGGCCGCCCGGGTGAAGTCGTTCATCGGCAAGATGAACACCGCCGCGAAGAACCTGGGCCTGAAGAACACCCACTTCGACTCGTTCGACGGCATAGGGAACGGGCACAACTACTCGACGCCGCGCGACCTGACGAAGATCGCCAGCAGCGCGATGAAGAACTCCATGTTCCGCACGATCGTCAAGACGAAGTCGTACCGGGCGAAGACCGTCACCAAGACGGGCAGCACCCGCACGATGGCCACGTGGAAGAACACCAACGGGCTGCTCAGCAGCTACAGCGGCACGATCGGCGTGAAGACGGGCTCCGGCCCCGAGGCGAAGTACTGCCTCGTCTTCGCCGCCACCCGCGGCGGCAAGACGGTCATCGGCACCGTCCTCGCCTCCTCGTCCATCGCCCGGCGCGAGTCGGACGCGAAGAAGCTCATGAGCTACGGCTTCGCCAAGATCTGACGCCCTTGCGGCACGCAGGACACACAGGGCCCCGTCGCCGTCGGCGACGGGGCCCTTCCCGGCTCAGCCGGCGCTCTGCCGGACCGTCACGACCAGGTCATCAGCCGCTTCGGCTGCTCCAGGACCGCCGCCACGTCGGCCAGGACCTTGGAGCCCAGCTCACCGTCGACCAGACGGTGGTCGAAGCTCAGTGCCAGGGTGGTGACCTGACGGGGCTTCACCTTGCCCTTGTGGACCCACGGCTGGAGCTTGATCGCGCCGACCGCGAGGATCGCGGACTCGCCGGGGTTGAGGATGGGCGTCCCGGTGTCGACGCCGAAGACGCCGACGTTCGTGATGGTGACCGTGCCGCCCTGCATCGCGCCCGGGGACGTCTTGCCCTCGCGCGCGGTGGACACCAGTTCGCCGAGTGACCCGGCCAGTTGCGGCAGGGTCTGGGCGTGCGCGTCCTTGATGTTCGGGACGATCAGGCCACGCGGGGTGGCCGCCGCGATGCCCAGGTTGACGTAGTGCTTGACCACGATCTCCTGCGCCGCCTCGTCCCAGGAGGCGTTGACGTCCGGATTGCGCCGGATCGCGACCAGCAGCGCCTTGGCGATCAGCAGGAGCGGGTTCACCCGCAGGCCCGCGAACTCCTTGTCCTGCTTGAGCTCCTCGACCAGCTTCATCGTGCGGGTCACGTCCACCGTCACGAACTCCGTGACGTGCGGTGCCGTGAACGCCGAGCCGATCATGGCCTGGGCCGTGGCCTTGCGCACCCCCTTGATCGGGATGCGCGTCTCACGGGCCGCGTCGTAGGCCGGCGCGGGTGCCGCGGCGGGGACGGGGGCCGCGGGGGCCTCCACCACGGGCTGCGGGGCCTGGGCCGGAGCGAGCGCGGCGTGCACGTCCTCGCGCGTGATGACGCCGTCCGGGCCGGACGGGATGACCGTCGCCAGGTCGACGCCCAGGTCCTTCGCCAGCTTGCGCACCGGCGGCTTGGCCAGCGGGCGCGGCTTCTCGGCGGTCTCCGCCAGGGGGGCGGCGGGTGCGCCGGCCGGACCGTGGCCGTTCAGCTCCGACTGGATCGCCGTGGAGGCCTGGGCGACCTCGACCTCGGGGCCCTTGCGCGGGCGGCGCTTGGTGGACGACGCCGCCACGCCGTAGCCCACCAGGACCGGCTGGCGGCCCGAGCCCTCGGGCGCCGCCTCCCGGGGGGCGTCCGGGACCTCCGGGGCCGTCTCCTCGGGCTCCGGCTCGGCGGCCGCCGAGCCGGACACGTCCACCGCGATGATCGCCGTGCCCACGTCCACCGTGGTGCCCTCGGGGAAGTGCAGGCCACGGACCACCCCGTCGTACGGGATGGGCAGTTCGACCGCCGCCTTCGCCGTCTCGACCTCGCAGACCACCTGGCCGTCGGTGACCGTGTCACCGGGCTGGACGAACCACTTGAGGATCTCGGCCTCGGTGAGGCCCTCGCCCACGTCCGGCATCCTGAACTCGCGTACGGACGCTTCCGTCATCGTCGTCACGACCCTCTCCTCAGTACGCCAGGGCGCGGTCGACGGCGTCGAGCACCCGGTCCAGGCCCGGCAGGTACTCCTCCTCCAGGCGGGCCGGCGGGTACGGGGCGTGGTAGCCGCCGACCCGGAGCACCGGGGCCTCCAGGTGGTAGAAGCAGCGCTCCGTGATCCGGGCGGCGATCTCCGCGCCCGAGCCGAAGAACACCGGCGCCTCGTGGACCACGACCAGGCGGCGCGTCCTCTCCACCGAGGCCTGGAGGGAGTCGAAGTCCAGCGGGGACACCGACCGCAGGTCCAGGACCTCCAGGGACTTGCCCTCCTCGGCGGCCGCGTCGGCCACCTCCTGGCAGAGCTTCACCATGGGGCCGTACGCGGCGAGGGTGAGGTCGGTGCCCGGGCGGACGATCCGCGCCTTGTGCAGCGGCCCCGGGATCGCCTCGGTGTTGACCTCGGCCTTGTCCCAGTAGCGCCGCTTCGGCTCGAAGAAGATCACCGGGTCGTCGCTCTGGATGGCCTGCTGCATCATCCAGTAGGCGTCCGAGGCGTTGGACGGCGAGACGACCTTCAGGCCCGCCACGTGCGCGAACAGCGACTCCGGGGACTCGGAGTGGTGCTCGACCGCGCCGATGCCGCCGCCGTAGGGGATGCGGACGACGACCGGGAGCTTGACCTTGCCCAGCGAGCGCGCGTGCATCTTCGCGAGCTGGGTGACGATCTGGTCGTAGGCCGGGAAGACGAAACCGTCGAACTGGATCTCCACGACCGGGCGGTAGCCGCGCAGGGCCAGGCCGATCGCGGTGCCGACGATGCCGGACTCGGCCAGTGGGGTGTCGATCACCCGGCTCTCGCCGAAGTCCTTCTGCAGGCCGTCCGTCACCCGGAAGACACCGCCGAGCTTGCCGACGTCCTCGCCCATGACGAGGACCTTGGGGTCGGTCTCCAGGGCACGCCGCAGCGACTCGTTGATCGCCTTGGCCAGAGCCAGCTTCTCCGCCGCCATGGTCAGACCCCCTCTGCGTCCGTGAACGACGCCTGGTAGGCGGCGAACTGGGCGCGCTCCTCGTCGACGAGCGCGTGCCCGTCCGCGTACACGTTCTCGAAGATGGCGAAGTGGTCCGGGTCCGGCATGGCGCGGACCGCCTCACGCACTCGCTTGCCCAACGCTTCGCTCTCGGCCTCGAGTTCCGCGAAGAATCCCTCGTCCGCGTGGTTTGCGGACTCCAGGTACCGGCGCAGGCGCAGGATCGGGTCCTTCGCCTCCCAGGCCTCGCGCTCCTCGTCGGCCCGGTACTTCGTCGGGTCGTCGGAGGTGGTGTGCGCCCCCATGCGGTAGGTGTACGCCTCGACGAGCGTCGGGCCCTCGCCGCCACGGGCCCGCTCCAGCGCCCACCGGGTGACCGCGAGGCAGGCCAGCACGTCGTTGCCGTCCACCCGCACGCCCGGGAAGCCGTAGCCCTGCGCGCGCTGGTAGAGCGGGACGCGGGTCTGCTTCTCGGTGGGCTCGGAGATCGCCCACTGGTTGTTCTGGCAGAAGAACACCACCGGGGCGTTGTAGACCGCGGAGAAGGTGAAGGACTCCGCGACGTCGCCCTGGCTGGAGGCGCCGTCGCCGAAGTAGGCGATCACCGCGCTGTCCGCGCCGTCCTTGGCCACGCCCATCGCATAGCCCGTCGCGTGCAGCGTCTGGGAGCCGATGACGATGGTGTAGAGGTGGAAGTTGTTGCCGTTGGGGTCCCAGCCGCCGTTGTTCACGCCGCGGAACATGCCCAGCAGGTTGGTGGGGTCGACCCCGCGGCACCAGGCGACGCCGTGCTCGCGGTAGGTCGGGAAGACGTAGTCGTCCACGCGGGTGGCCCGGCCGGAGCCGATCTGGGCGGCCTCCTGGCCCAGCAGCGAGGCCCACAGGCCCAGCTCGCCCTGGCGCTGCAGCGCGGTGGCCTCGGCGTCGAAGCGCCGGGTGAGCACCATGTCGCGGTACAGGCCGCGGAGCTCGTCGGGGGTGATGCCGGCGACGTACTTGTCGTACTCGGCGTTCTTCAGCCGCTCGCCCTCGGGCGTCAGCAGCTGTACGAGTTCGGGGTCGGTGCCGGGCGCGTTCTTTGCGGTCGTGCGCTTGCCGGCCGTGCTCTTGGTTCCGGCGCTGCGTCGCGGTTTGCGCGCGGCAGTGCTCTCCACGGTCACGTGTGCTCCTCCGTCGGTCCGGCTACCCGGGTTCGCCGGGTGCCAGTGCGGCTCACCTTTCCCCCAGACGCACAGGGTGGGTGCGGCCCGGTCGGGGACAGGCGTGACAGGTGCCCCGGCGAGCGCCCTGCAGAAGGCACGTTACCCAGTGCTCCACAATTCTGTGAAACCCCTCCTGACCTGCGATTTTGCTTGGATTTCCAAGTAAATCGCGAAAGCCTGGAACAAGTCCTGGTCACAGCCTTGCAGGGGGCCGGAACAACGGCACGTTATCCCGGTGACCCAGCTCACGGGAAGAGTCCCCCTCGGGCGGCCCTCCTTCCCCTGTGTGAGACTGCGCATTGTGCGCGAAGATGGAAAAATCCGGGTATTCCTCCTCGACGATCACGAAGTGGTCCGGCGTGGCGTGCACGAGTTGCTGGCGGGCGAGGACGACATCGAGGTGGTCGGCGAGGCGGGTACGGCCGCCGAGGCGCTGGCGCGCATTCCGGCCACCCGGCCCGACGTCGCGGTGCTCGACGTACGGCTCCCGGACGGCAGCGGCGTCGAGGTGTGCCGGGACGTCCGCTCCCGGGACGCGTCCGTGCGGTGCCTGATGCTCACCTCGTACGCCGACGACGAGGCGCTGTTCGACGCGATCATGGCGGGCGCCTCCGGCTACGTCCTCAAGGCCATCCGAGGGACCGAACTGCTGACGGCCGTGCGGGACGTGGCGGCCGGGAGGTCCCTGCTCGACCCGGTGGCCACCGCGCGCGTGCTGGAGCGGCTGCGCGGCGGGGGCGGCCCCCGGGAGGACGACCGGCTCGCCCACCTCACCGGCCAGGAGCGCAGGATCCTCGACCTGATCGGCGAGGGTCTCACCAACCGCCAGATCGGCGAGCAGCTGCACCTGGCCGAGAAGACGATCAAGAACTACGTGTCCGGCCTGCTGTCCAAACTCGGGATGCAGCGGCGCTCCCAGGCGGCCGCGTACGTGGCACGCATGCAGGCGGAAAAGCACTGAGAGTG
Source organism: Streptomyces sp. NPDC101225 (assembly GCF_044767585.1). Taxonomy (NCBI): domain Bacteria; kingdom Bacillati; phylum Actinomycetota; class Actinomycetes; order Kitasatosporales; family Streptomycetaceae; genus Streptomyces; species Streptomyces sp. NPDC101225. The sequence continues at coordinate 170,388 of NZ_JBIWOE010000016.1, read as the reverse complement.
ATCGGATGGCGAGCAAATGGGGACTTACGTCCCTGTTGCCACCCGCCTCCCGCACGCACAGTGAGTCCATGCACTCCGACGCACGGCTCGCCGTCGACCTGCTCGCCCGCACCGGCCACGGCCACATCGCCACCAGCGTGCGCGCCCTGCCCTTCCTGGCCTTCGCCCGGCACGTCGTCCAGGACGGCCGGGTGCTGCTGCGGCTGCCCCGCAGCTGCGGCTGCCACCGGGCCTGCGTCGGCAGCGTCGTCGCCTACGGCTCCGACAACCTGAGCTCGGCGCGGCCGGGCGAGGGCCTGTGGTCCGTCCAGATCGTCGGCGCGTGCGCGGACCACGAGCCGACGGCCGCCGAGTCCGAGCGGTTCGGGGCGGCGCCCCGGACGGTGGACGGAGTGCCCTACGAACCCGTCCATCTGCGCATCGAGCCGCAGTTCGGGAGCGTGCACTCGGCCGACGACGGCCTGGAACGCCATTTCGCGCACATGCTGTGACCGATTGCGACTGCCTGTGACAACGCCCAGTTCACGGGCCCGGCTCGTGCCCTACCATCTGGCGCGTGCCGCGCTCCTCCGTACCACCCCCCGTGCCTCACGCGCCCCCGCTGGGCGACGTGCTGCGCCAGTACACCGCCGGTTCCGCCGTCGCCTGCGAGCCCGTCGACCAGGGCCTGCTCAACCGGGGCTACCGGCTGTGCACCACGCGCGGCCGCTACTTCCTCAAGCACCACTTCGACCCCGAGACCGCCGATCCGGCCGCCATCGCCCGCCAGCACCGCGCCACCCAGCGTCTGGCCGACCTCGGCGTGCCGGTCGCGCCCCCGCTGCCCGGCCGGGACGGCCGTACCGTCGCCGTCGTCGGCGGGCACGCCTACGCGCTGCACCCCTGGGTCGAGGGGCGGCACCGGCACGGCGGGCAGCTCACCCCCGCGCAGTGCGGCCGGCTCGGCGCGCTGCTGGGGGTGGTGCACGCGAGCCTGGAGCGCGTGATGCCGGCACACGCGCGTGCCCGCACCGCGCCCGCGGCCGCCGACCCCGCCGACACCTTCACCCTCATCGACGACCTGCTCGGCCGGGTGGGCAGGCACCGCCCCGCCGACTCCTTCGACGAACTGGCCCGCCACCGCCTGCTGGAACGGCGCACGCTGCTGGAACAGCACGCCGACCGGCGTCCTCCGTGCGGGAGTCCGGTGGGCTGGGTGCACGGCGACTTCCACCCGTTCAACCTGCTCTACCAGGGTGACGCGCCCGCCGCGATCGTCGACTGGGACCGGCTGGGCCTCCGCCCGCGCGCGGAGGAGGCCGTGCGTGCCGCCGCGATCTTCTTCGTACGGCCCGCCGGGGCCCTCGACCTGCCCAAGGTGCGCGCCTACGCGCGTGCGTACCGGCGGGCGGCGGGCGCCACGCCCTCCGAGCTCGCGGCGGCCGTGCACCGCGTGTGGTGGGAGCGCCTCAACGACTTCTGGATGCTGCGCTGGCACTACGAACGCGGCGACACCCGCGCCGACCCCCAGTTCCCGGCCGCCTCCGCCCTGGCGGTGTGGTGGACGCGGGAGTACGACGCGGTGTGCGGGGCGTTCGTGGACTGAGCCGTCAGCCGCCGCTGCCCTGGGTCCCGCCGCCGTTGCCGGCGCCGCCGTCCGTCGGGTCACCCGTCGGATCGCCCGTCGGGTCGGTCTGCGTCTGCGTCGGCTGCGCCGTCGGCTTCGAGGACGTCGGCTGGTCCGTCGGCTCGTCCGTGGGCTCGTCCGTGGCGCTCTGGGACGGCGTGTACGACGGCGTGTACGAGGGCGTGTAGTCCCCCGAGCCGCCGCGCGTGGAGTTGTCGTCCGTGGAGGTGTCCGTCGGGTCGTCGCTCGGCTCGGAGCTGGGCGTCCGGCTGGCCGAGTCGTCCTTCGTGGACTGCTCGGCGCTGGGCGACTTGGTGGTGCCCGTGCCGCCGCCTCCGCCGCCGCCGTTGTTCAGGGCCAGCGCGACGCCCGCCGCGATGGCGATCACCGCGAGCACGGCGAGGATCCACAGCTTTCCGCGGCCGCTGCCCCGGTTGCCGTGCCCCTCGAAGCCGCCGTCGTCCGGCCCGCCGTAGCCGCCGATCATGCCCTGCTGCGGGATCTGCGCGGTCCCGGAGGCGTCTCCGGGGTGCGGCAGCACCTGGGTGCCGGCGAAGCCCCCGGCGGGCGTGTGCCGGCCCTCGTGCACGGCGACCGGGCCGGTGTTCCAGGTGCCGGTGTGGCCGCCCTGGTCGTAGAGCATCTGCAGGCCGTACTGGACGAGCCCGCGCATCTCCTCGGCGGTCTGGAAGCGGTCGTCCGGCTCCTTCGCCAGGGAGCGCATGACCAGGCCGTCGAGCTCCGGCGGGGACGCGCCGCCCGAGGTCTGCGACGGCGGCACCGGCGCGTCCTGGACGTGCTGGTAGACCACCGACAGCGGGGTCTCGCCGACGAACGGGGGCCGCAGGGCGAGGAGTTCGTAGAGCAGGCAGCCCGTCGCGTAGAGGTCGGAACGGTGGTCGACGGCCTTGCCGAGCGCCTGCTCCGGGGAGAGGTACTGGGGGGTGCCCATGACCATGCCGGTCTGCGTCATCGTGGTGGACGCGCCGTGCAGGGCGCGGGCGATGCCGAAGTCCATCACCTTGACGGCGCCGGTGTCGGTGATGATGACGTTCGCCGGCTTGATGTCGCGGTGCACGATGCCGTGCTGGTGCGAGTAGGCGAGCGCCTCCAGCACACCGGAGACGATGATCAGGGCCTGCTCGGGGCCCGGCGCCTCGGCGTTGATCAACAGGTCGCGGATGGTGCGGCCTTCGACGATCTCCATGACGATGTACGGGACCGCCTGGCCGCCCACGTAGTCCTCGCCGGAGTCGTACACGGCGACGATCGCGTGGTGGTTGAGGCCGGCCACGGACTGGGCCTCGCGCGTGAACCGGGCCTTGGAGACCGGGTCCTCGGCGAGGTCGGCGCGCAGCAGCTTGACCGCGACGGTGCGCCCCAGACGCACGTCCTCGGCGGCGAACACCTCTGCCATGCCGCCGCGGCCGAGTCTGCGGGTCAGCCGGTACCGGCCGTCGCCGACAAGCCCGCCGTTGCCCCACGTCTCCGGCGCATCTGACATGCCGCCGCCAGTCGCCTCGGGGTCGGACGGGCCCTGGGCGCGCTGCTGCTGTGCCATCAGTCCTCGCCGTCGTTTCTGCCCGCGGTGAGCGCGGTGTTGTTACGGTCTCCGTCGGCCACGCTACAGCCTCAACGCAAGCCGCCGGTCCGAGAAGAGTGCCGGAACCGGATCGGGACGGACCGGCCATCAAACCGTCATCCGGGACTCCCGTGCAAATTGTGTGTACCGCCCGTACGGCCTCTGTAACGCTCCCGCGACGCTTGTCTCGCGTACGGTCACGGATCGGGCACCGAACTTGACGTGTCACCGCCCTGGGGCAGACTTGGCCGGGAATAGCACTCTGGATCACTGACAGTCAACGGCGCCTGACGGCCCACGGGGGAAACGGAACATGAGCCAGGACGGCGCACAGGGCCGGTACCAGGGACGGGCGTTGGCCGGCGGCCGCTATCAGCTGCGCGATCTGCTCGGCGAAGGCGGCATGGCCTCGGTCCACCTCGCGTACGACAGCGTGCTCGACCGCCAGGTCGCGATCAAGACGCTCCACACGGACCTGGGGCGGGAACAGGCCTTCCGCGAGCGCTTCCGCCGTGAGGCCCAGGCCGTGGCCAAGCTCACGCACACCAACATCGTCTCGGTCTTCGACACCGGCGAGGACAGCCTCGACGGCATGACGACGCCGTACATCGTCATGGAGTACATCGAGGGCCGCCCGCTCGGTGCGGTGCTCGACGAGGACGTACGGCAGTCCGGCGCGATGCCCGCCGACAAGGCGCTGAAGATCACCGCGGACGTGCTCGCCGCGCTGGAGATCAGCCACGAGATGGGCCTGGTCCACCGTGACATCAAGCCGGGCAACGTCATGATGACCAAGCGCGGCGTGGTCAAGGTCATGGACTTCGGCATCGCGCGTGCCATGCAGTCCGGTGTGACCTCGATGACGCAGACCGGCATGGTCGTGGGCACCCCCCAGTACCTCTCGCCGGAGCAGGCGCTCGGGCGGGGCGTGGACGCCCGCTCCGACCTCTACTCGGTCGGCATCATGCTGTTCCAACTGGTCACCGGGCGGCTGCCGTTCGACGCGGACTCCCCCCTGGCGATCGCCTACGCGCATGTGCAGGAGGAGCCGGTCGCGCCCTCGTCGATCAACCGTTCGCTGCCCCCGGCGGTGGACGCGCTGGTCGCCCGCGCGCTGAAGAAGAACCCCAACGAGCGTTTCCCGAGCTCCGAGTCGATGCGCGACGAGTGCCTGCGCGTGGCCGCGTCCTTCCAGGCGGCCCCGCCGAGCATCGTGCCGGGTGCGCCCGCCCAGGCCGGCTCCGGCGTCGGCTCCGCGGTCTTCCCGCCGGTCGACCAGGCGACCCCGGCGCCGACGGGCCCCGTGCAGACGCCGTACCAGCCGACCCCGAACCCGTACGGCGCCCCGTCCGCGCCGTCCCCGGCCTACGGCTACCCGCAGCAGGGCGGCTACCAGACGCCGTCCCCGTACGGGCAGCCCTCGACCCCGCCGCCGTACAACATGACGCCCCAGCCCGCCCCGTCCCCGGCCGGCGGCGGCAAGAACAACAAGCCGGTGGTCATCGGCTCGATCGTCGTCTCGATCATCGCCGTCGGCGGCCTGATCGCCGCGCTGATGCTCAACGGCGGCGGCAGCGGCGACGAGAGCAAGGACGGCGGCGGCAGCGCGAGCGCCTCGACGACGAAGGCGGCGGGCTACCGCGGGCCCGACACGTCGAAGAAGATCGACGTGAACGAGTGCAAGGAGCCGCAGGAGTCGTACAACGACCCCGACAAGATCCAGCTGCCCGACTTCCGGTTCAAGTACATCGGATCGGTCAAGGAGTGCCTGCAGGCCGCGGGCTGGCACCTGAAGACCAAGAAGCTGGACGAGAACACGTACGGCGAGGGCACGGTCATCGACCAGTTCCCCTCCGCCCGCACGGACGTCGACCCGAAGAACATGCCGCAGATCGAGCTCAGCGTCTCTACGGGCAACCCGCCGTCCTGACCCGCGCGGCGCGCAGGAAAGGGAAGGGCCCGGCGGCCGAGGCCGCCGGGCCCTTCCCGTCGGGTCCCTGAGGTGTCGGGCTCCCAGGGGCGTGCGCGTCCAGAGGTACGGCCCGCTCCCCGGACGTACGGTCGGCGTCCTACAGGTACGGTCCGCCCGAGTGCCCGCCGGCCTGGCGGTCCTCGGCGCCGTCGGGGCCCACACCCGGCGGCAGCGCGCGCCGCATCTGCTCCAACTGGGCCCGCGCGGCCATCTGCTGGGCGAACAGCGTGGTCTGGATCCCGTGGAAGAGGCCCTCCAGCCAGCCCACCAACTGGGCCTGCGCGATGCGCAGTTCGGCGTCGCTCGGGGTGCCGTCGTCCGTGAAGGGCAGGGAGAGCCGCTCCAGCTCCTCCACCAGCTCCGGCGCCAGGCCGTCCTCCAGTTCCTTGACCGAGCTGCGGTGGATGTCCTTCAGCCGGGCCCGGCTCGCCTCGTCCAGGGGAGCCGCACGCACCTCCTCCAGGAGCTGTTTGATCATGCTGCCGATCCGCATCACCTTGGCCGGCTGCTCGACCTGCTCCGTCACCGGAATCTCGCGGGAGTCCTCGCCCGTGCCGCCGCCAATCGCCATACCGTCCTGGCCCACGACCAGGATCTGGGGATTCTCCGGCGACCTGTCGTTCCTCGGCATCTCCATGCCGCCATTCTCTCGCACCCGTGCATCTCATCACCGTGGTGCCCCCCGTACGTGGTGATCCACCGTTTACGGTGCGGGAGTTTCCGTCCGCAGCCGCAGCAGCCGGGCCTCGCAGTGCTCCAGCCAGCGGATCTCGGCCTCCGCATGACAGATGATCTGCTCCAGGACCAGCAGCCGCGCCACCTCGTCCGGGTGGCCGGCCGTCTGCGCGAGCGCCCGTGCCCGCTGCCGCACGTACTCGTGCAGCGCCTCCGCCACATGGTGGCGCTGCGTCTCGACGACCGCCCGCACGTCGACGCCGGGTGCGCCGACCGCCAGCGCCAGCTTGATCGCCAGCTCGTCGCGCGGCGGACCGGCCCGCTCCACGGGTCGCGCGAACCAGGCCGCCAGCTCGGTCCGGCCCGTCCCCGTGAGTGTGTAGAGCGCCCGGCCGGCCTCGTCCTCGCCGTCGCGGACGACCATCCCGTCCCGCTCCAGCCGGCCGAGCGTGGTGTAGACCTGTCCGACGTTCAGCGGCCAGGTACCACCGGTGCGCACCTCGAACTCGGTACGCAGCCGTGAGCCGTAGCGGGGGCCCTGTTCGAGGAGCGCCAGCAGTCCGTGACGTATCGACATACCCGGATTGTGCAGCGACTTCGGATTTTTGGCGGAACACGGCGTGCCGGAAGTGCGGGCCGGTGTGAGCCTTGAGACGTGACTCCATGGCTGCGTGCTTTGCAGGGGGCCGGACTGGTGATGGGGGTGGGGGCCGGCGTGCTCGTGTCCCCGTGCGGGGATGGGGCGGCGTACGGGGCCGAGGCGTTCCGGGCCGCCGCGTCGTACGGGAGCGTTTCGTCGTACGGAGGCGTTTCGTCGGACCGCGCCGTCTCGCCGTACCGGGCCGTTTCGTCGTACGCGGGCGTATCGGCGGACTCCGGTCTCTCAGGTCTGTCAGGTCTGTCAGGTCTGTCCGGCCCATCCGGTCTCTCCGGACCACCTGGTCTCTCCCGTTCCGCCGGGCACGGGCCTGAGACGACGCACGCCCCCAAATCGACACACGCCCCCGGATCGACGCACAGGCCCGGCTCCGCGCACGGACCCGCCGCTCCGGACGCGGTCGCATCGGCGGACCTGGACGGTGACGGGGACGAGGCCGGGACCGGGGACGGGACCGGCAGGGGGTCCCACACCGGGCACTCGCACGGTGCCGGCACCCCGCAGGCCGCGCCGCGCCGGTCCGGCTCCGCCAAGGCCACGCCCGAGCCGTCGCGCGCCGGGAGCGTGGCGGGTGAGGGGCGGGAGCGGCCCGGACGCCGGGAGACTCCGCCGGCCGACGAGTCGGCGGGCGGCTCCTCGGACCAGGGCGAGGAGCAGAGCGAGAACCAGAGCGAGGAGAGCGGGGACGGCGCGTACCCGCAGGGGGAGGACGCGGGAGACGGCACGGACGACGACTCCGCGTCGCCGCCCGCGGAGGCGGGACTGGTTCCGTCCCGGCCGGCGCGGCCCCCCGCTCAGCAGGCCGCGACCCCGGCCGAGCCCGTTCTGCGCATCCTGCCGCTGGGCGGCGGACTGGTCCTGATCGGGCTCGGCCTCGGGTTCGCCTTCATCGGGCTGCGGCTGCGGCGCGCCTAGGAATCCCGGCCGTCACGGGCCTCAGGGCACGACCAGCAGCACCTTGCCCACGTGACGGCTCTCCTCCACGACCCGGTGGGCCGCGGCGGCGTCGCTCATCGGGAGTTCCCGGTCGACGACCGGGCGGACGTGGCCGCCGTCGAGCAGGGGCCACACGTGCTCGCGCACGGCCGCGACGATCGCCGCCTTCTCGCCGAGCGGGCGCGCGCGCAGCGAGGTCGCGCTGATCGCGCCCCGCTTGGTCAGGAGCGTGGCGATGTTCAGCTCGCCCTTGATGCCGCCCTGCATGCCGATGATGGCGAGGCGGCCGTTGACGGCGAGGGCCTGGACGTTGCGGTCCAGGTACTTGGCGCCCATGTTGTCGAGGATGACGTCGGCGCCCGCGCCGTCCGTGGCCCTCCTGACCTCCTCGACGAAGTCCTGCTCCCTGTAGTTGATCAGGATGTCCGCGCCCAGCGCGGCGCACCGCTCCAGCTTCTCCTTGCTGCCCGCCGTGACGGCGACCTTGGCGCCGATCGACTTGGCCAGCTGGATCGCCATGGTGCCGATGCCGCTGGAGCCGCCGTGCACCAGCAGCGTCTCACCGGGACGCAGATGGGCGATCATGAAGACGTTCGACCAGACGGTGCAGACCACCTCGGGCAGCGCCGCGGCCTGCGTGAGGCCGATGTCCCCGGGCACGGGCAGCAGCTGGCCGGCCGGGATCGCGACCTTCTCGGCGTAGCCACCGCCCGCGAGCAGCGCGCACACCTCGTCGCCGACGGCCCAGCCGGAGACTCCGGGGCCGAGCGCGGCGATACGGCCGGAACACTCCAGGCCGGGGTAGGGGGACGATCCCGGCGGTGGGTCGTAGAAACCCTGCCGTTGCAGGATGTCGGCGCGGTTGACGGCGCCGGCCGCCACCTCGACCAGCACCTCGCCCTCACCGGCCACCGGATCGGGGACCTCGTCCCACACCAGCGCCTCGGGCCCACCAGGTTCGGGAATCGTGATCGCATGCATGAGGGGGACGCTACTCCTCGCCGTCCGGGCGGCACGGGAGCGGGCCACGGCACGTGATCACTCCTGGGGCAGGGTCCGGATGCCGGGTGTGACCCGCGCGCCCGGCGTGGCCCGGACGATGGTGATCAGACGGTCCGTCAACTGCAGTGTCCCGATGGCCGGATCGTCGTAGCCGAGCACCCGGTGGCCGCGTATGACGCTCACCACCAGGTCCTCCGTCTCCCGCGGGCTGCGGCCCACCTCGGCCTTCACGACCGGCCGTTCGACCATGTCGAGCCCGGTGCCCTGCTGGATGAGATCCTCCAGCACCATGCCGGCCACGGGGCTGAGCACGGACAGGCCGAGCAGGCGGCCGGCCGCGCTCGCGCTGGTGATGACGGCGTCGGCGCCGGACTGCTTCAGCAGCGGGGCGTTCTCCTCCTCCCGCACCGCGGCCACGATCTTCGCCCCGCGGTTGAGCTGCCGTGCCGTCAGGGTGACCAGCACGGCGGTGTCGTCGCGCTGGGTGGCGATGATGATCTGCCGTGCCCGGTGCACCTCGGCCCGCTTGAGCACTTCGCTGCGCGTCGCGTCCCCGATCACGCCGGCGAAGCCGTCGGCCGTCGCGGCGTCGATCACCTTGGAGCTGGGGTCGACCACGACGACCTGCTCTTTCTTCAGACCCGTCGCGCAGACGGTCTGGACCGCCGAGCGCCCCTTCGTCCCGAAGCCGACGACGACGGTGTGGTCGCGCAAGGTGGACCTCCAGCGGTTGAGTCGCCATTCGTCGCGGGTGCGTTCGGTGAGAACCTCCAGCGTGGTGCCGACCAGGATGATCAGGAAGAGCACCCGCAGCGGCGTGACGACGAAGATGTTGGTGAACCGGGCGGCGTCACTGACCGGGGTGATGTCGCCGTATCCGGTGGTGGAGAGCGTGACGGTCGCGTAGTAGAAGGCGTCGAGCAGGTCGACCGACTGGTCGGAGGTGTCGTTGTAGCCCTCGCGGTCGGCGTAGACGATCAGGGCGGTCGCGAACAGCACCAGCAGTGCCAGCAGCAGGCGTCTGGCCACCTGCCGGATCGGCCGCTCGATCACCTTCTTCGGGAGTTCCACCCGGTGGGTCACGAGATGCTCGTCCGCCTGGCGGGCGATCGCGTCATGGCCCGGCAGTTTCACGTGAAACACACTCCGATTCCGGCGGAGGCCCAGGGCAGATCGAGGAGTTCCAGCTCCTGGCCGGAGCCGGCGCCGCCCGGTGGCACGACGGCGAGGGCGTCGGCCGCCGCGATGCCGCGCAGCATGGCGGGCCCGTTGTAGTGCAGCGGCACGGCACGGTCGCCGCGCAGCACGACGGGGATGAGCCGGGTGTCGTGGGGATGTCCGTGGGCCGCTTCCTGGAGCGGCAGGGTGTACGGCTCCGGGGCCGGGCGCGCGGCGAGCGTGCGCAGCAGGGGCTCGGCGAGGGTGAGCAGGCCGGACACCGCGGCGAGGGGGTTGCCGGGCAGGCCCACCAGATGCTGGTCGTCCTTGGTGCGGGCCAGCAGCATGGGATGGCCGGGGCGCACCTTCACGCCGTCCACGAGCAGTTCGGCGCCGATGCGGCGCAGGGTGGGATGGACGTGGTCGACGGGGCCGGAGGCGGTGCCGCCGGTGGTGACGATCAGGTCGGCGTCCGAGCCGGTGACCGCCTTGCGCAGGGCCTTCTCGTCGTCGCCGAGCCGTCGTACGGAGGTGACGTCGGCCCCCAGCGCGCGCAGCCAGGGCGGCAGCATCGGGCCGAGGGCATCCCTGATCAGTCCGTCGTGCGGGGTGCCTTCGGTGAGCAACTCGTCGCCCAGTACCAGGACATGGACCCGGGGGCGGGGGACCGCGGTGACGGTGTCGTAGCCGGCGGCCGCGGCGAGACCGAGCACAGCCGGGGTCACCAGGGCGCCGACGGGCAGGAGCTGGTCTCCGGAGCGGCACTCCTGGCCGCGCGGGCGGATGTCCTGGCCGTGGTGCATGGCGCGGACGGCGTGCAGCCGGCCCTTGTCGTCGGTGCGGCCGTGCTCGGTGCGGATCACCGCGGTGGTGTCGAGGGGGATCCGGGCGCCGGTGGCGATCCGGACGGCCTCGCCGTCGGTGAGGGCCGCGGACTCGGCGTGCCCGGCCAGGACGCCCTCGTCCCGTACCTCCCAGGGGCCGGGGCCCGCGACCGCCCAGCCGTCCATCGCGGAGGTGTCGAAGGAGGGCAGGTCGGTGAGGGCGGTGAGGGGGGCGGCGAGGGTGAGCCCGAGGGAGGCGTCGAGGGGGACCGAGACGAGGGCGCGCCGGGCCCCGCCGGAGGCATCTCCCCTGCCCTTGGGGCCACGGGTGCGGGCGGCACGGGCGGCGATCTCCCGGGCCTCGGGCCAGGGGGTGGCCCGGTGCTGCCGGGCGTCGGGCCGGTGCGGCGCCCCGTGAGGGGGGCCGGACGCTGCGGGCACGCTGTCGCCGGCGATGCGGCCGTCATGGTCGTTCACCAGGGCGAGCACCTCCTCGACGTCCAGGTCCCCGGCGTCCTCGCCGGTGCGGGCGGAGCGGGCGGTCATCCGGCGTCCGGGTGGTCGTCGGGCGTGGCGCCCGGTGCGGCGTCCGCCTGGGCGGCGGCCTCTTCGGCCCAGCGCTGGGCGAGGGCGGCGGCCGTGCGGGCGGCCTCGGCGACGGCTTCGGGACCACCGCCCGCGCGGCCGGCCGCGTAGCCGACGAGGAAGGTGGTCAGGGGCGCCGCGGGCCTGGCCACACCGTGGGCGGCGTCGCGGGCGAGGTCGAGCAGGAGGCGCGTGTCGACGTCGAGGTCGATGCCCAGCTCGTCCTTGGCTGCGGAAATCCATTCATCCAACACGTGCCCATGCTCCCTGATACGTGCCCTGGCGGCGGCGATGTCGTCCCAGGTGTCGCAGTCGAAGGACGCGACGGGGTCCGGGACACGGGTGAGGTCGAGGGCGCCGGTCAGCCGGCGCAGCGGGAGGCCGGTGAGGCCGCCGTGCTCCGTGGACAGCGCGGCCAGCCCGCGGCGCAGCGCCTGAGAGCGGTAGGCGGCCACGAGGGGCTGGTCGCGGCCGTCCGCGTCGGTGAGCAGGACGCCGTCGGCGCCGCTCGCGTCCAGCGCGGTCAGCAGCCGCCGTACCGTGGCCGCCCCGAGGAACGGCAGATCGGCGGAGAGGACGACGAGCTCTCCCGCCGTGGTGTGGTGCAGCCCGGCGCCGAGCGCGGCGACGGGTCCCCCGCCGGGCGGGTCCTCGCGGGTCCACAGCACGGGCCGGGCGGTGGGCCGGGCGTCGGCCACGACGACGGTCGTGCGGGCGTCGGCGCAGGCGGTCAGGACCCGGTCGAGCAGCGCCCGGCCGCCCACACGGACGCCGGGCTTGTCCGCGCCGCCGAGCCGCCGGGCGACGCCGCCCGCGAGCACGACGGCGTCGTACGGCACGGCGTCGGCGCGGTCGCCGGAGGGCTCGTACGAGGTCACCCCCCGAGTATGCGTGCCGTGGCGATCACAGGGAACGTGTGGGCGGCCGCGCAATCACAGCGTGCGCAGCAGGACCGCCGGTTGTTCCACGCAGTCCGCCACGTACCGCAGGAATCCGCCCGCGGTGCCGCCGTCGCACACCCGGTGGTCGAAGGTGAGCGAGAGCTGGACGACCTGACGCACCGCCAGCTCGCCCTCGTGCACCCACGGCTTGGGGACGATGCGGCCGACGCCGAGCATGGCCGCCTCGGGGTGGTTGATGATCGGCGTGGAGCCGTCGACCCCGAAGACGCCGTAGTTGTTCAGCGTGAACGTGCCGCCGGTGAGGTCGCCGGGGGTGAGGGTTCCCGTCCTGGCCGACTCGGTCAGCCGGGCGAACTCCGCGGTCAGCGCCTCCGCGTCCCGGGCGTGCGCGTCCCGGACGACCGGCACGACCAGGCCCCGCTCGGTCTGCGCGGCGAAGCCGAGGTGCACCTGGTCGAGCTGGACGACCTCCCTCGCCTCCATGTCGACCGTGGAGTTGAGCTCGGGGAAGCGGGCGAGGGCGGCGGTGCAGATGCGGGCCAGCAGGGCGAGCAGGGAGATCTTCGGGCCGCCGGCCGCGTTCATGGCGGCACGCGTGCGCATGAGTTCGGTGGCGTCGGCGTCCACCCAGCAGGTCGCGTCCGGTATCTCGCGGCGGCTGCGGGAGAGCTTGTCGGCGACGGCGCCCCGGATCCCCTTGAGGGGGACGCGCAGGCCGTTGCCGGCGGCCGGGGCGGGCGTCACGCGCGCGGGGGCCTCGGCCGGGGCCTCGGACGGGCCTGCCTGCGCCCCGGCGGCACGCAGCGCGTACTCCACGTCCGCCCGCAGGATCAGCCCGTCGGGGCCGGAGCCGGTCATCTCGCGCAGGTCCAGGCCGTTCTGCCGGGCGAGCCTGCGCACCAGGGGCGAGATCACGGGGACGGGGCCGTCCACCGGCCCCGGAGTGCCGCCGTGCCCGTTCGCCTCGCGGGGCGGGGCGACGGCCGCCGTCCGCTCCGGCGTCACCCTGCGGCGGCGCGCGGGCGCCTGCGAGGTGCCGTATCCCACCAGGACGTTGCCCGAGCCCTCGGTCTCGGCGGCGGCCGGAGCGCCCACCGCGACCGTGATCAGCGGGGCGCCGACGGGCAGCTCCGTGCCCTCCTCGCCGAAGCGGGCGGTGACCACGCCGCCGTAGGGGCAGGGCACCTCGACCATCGCCTTGGCCGTCTCCACCTCGACGACCGGCTGGTCGACCGTGACGAGGTCGCCGACCTCGACCAGCCACCGCACGATCTCCGCCTCGGTGAGTCCTTCGCCGAGGTCGGGGAGCCTGAACTCCAGGCTGTGCATGTCAGAAGCGCGTGACATCAGCTCTCGGCCTCCCACTGCAGGCGCGCCACGGCGTCCAGGATCCGGTCGACGCCGGGCAGGTGGTGACGCTCCAGCATCGGCGGCGGGTAGGGGATGTCGAACCCGGCCACGCGCAGCACCGGTGCCTCCAGATGGTGGAAGCAGCGCTCCATGACGCGGGCCGCGATCTCCCCGCCCGGGCCGCCGTAGGAGCCGGACTCGTGCACGACGACCGCGCGTCCGGTCCGCCGCACCGAGGCGCAGACCGTCTCGTCGTCGAACGGCACCAGGGAGCGCAGGTCGACGACTTCGAGGTCCCAGCCCTCGGCCGCCGCGGCCTCGGCAGCCTCCAGGCAGACGGGCACCGACGGCCCGTAGGTGAGGAGCGTGGCGCTGCGGCCGGCGCGCCGCACCACCGCGCGGCCGATCGGCTCGACGTCCGTCGGGTGCTCCGGGTTCCAGGAGTCCTTGGACCAGTACAGGCGCTTGGGCTCGAGGAAGACGACCGGGTCGTCGGAGGCGATCGCGGCGCGCAGCAGGCCGTAGGCGTCGGCGACCGTGGCGGGCGTGACGACATGGAGCCCCGGAGTCGCCATGTAGTACGCCTCGGAGGAGTCGCTGTGGTGCTCGACGCCGCCGATGCCGCCGCCGTAGGGGACGCGGATGGTGATCGGCAGCGGCATGGCGCCGCGGGTGCGGTTGCGCATCCGGGCCACATGGCTGATCAGCTGCTCGAAGGCCGGGTAGGCGAAGGCGTCGAACTGCATCTCCACGACCGGCCTGAGGCCGTACATCGCCATGCCCACGGCCGTGCCGAGGATGCCCGCCTCGGCCAGCGGGGTGTCCGTGCAGCGGTCCTCGCCGAACTCCTTGGCGAGCCCGTCGGTGACCCGGAAGACGCCGCCGAGGGTGCCGACGTCCTCGCCCATGACGTGCACGGCGGGGTCCTCGGCCATGGCGTCGCGCAACGCGCGCGTGAGGGCCTGCGCCATGGTGGCCGGCTTGACGGCGACGGTGGTCATCGGTGGCCGCCTTCCTGTTCCGCGTGGAGCTCCGCCTGCAGCTGGGCCTGCTGTTCGCGCAGTTGCGCGGTGGGCTCGGCGTACACATGGGCGAAGAGGTCCATGGGGTCGAGCACCGGGTCCTGGTTCATCCGCTCGCGCAGGTCGCCGGCCATGGTCTCGGCGGCGTCGCGGGCGGCCCGTATGCCGTCCTCGTCGATCAGTCCGCGCTCGGTCAGCTCGTGCTCCAGGAGCGCGATCGGGTCGTGCGCGCGCCAGGCGTCCACCTCGGTGTCGCCGCGGTAGCGGGTCGCGTCGTCGGCGTTGGTGTGGGCCTCGATGCGGTACGTGATCGCCTCGACCAGGGTGGGGCCGCCGCCCTCACGCGCGCGGCGCACCGCGGCGCCGAGCACCTCGTGCACCGCGGCCGCGTCGTTGCCGTCGACCAGGCGGCCGGGCATGCCGTAGCCGACGGCCTTGTGGGCCAGCGAGGGGGCCGCGGTCTGCTTGGCGAGCGGGACGGAGATGGCGAAGCCGTTGTTCTGGACCAGGAAGACGACCGGGGCCTGCCAGACGGCGGCGAAGTTCAGCGCCTCGTGGAAGTCGCCCTCGCTGGTGCCGCCGTCGCCGACCATGGCGAGGGCGACCACGTCGTCGCCCTTGAGGCGGGCGGCGTGCGCGAGGCCGACGGCGTGCGGGAGCTGGGTGGCGAGCGGGGTGCTCAGGGGGGCCACGCGATACTCGTGCGGGTCGTAGCCGGTGTGCCAGTCGCCGCGCAGCAGCGTGAGCGCCTGGACGGGGTCCAGGCCGCGGGCGACGGCGGCGAGCGTGTCGCGGTAGCTGGGGAAGAGCCAGTCGCGGTCCTCCAGGGCCAGCGCGGCGGCGACCTCGCAGGCCTCCTGGCCGGTGCTGGAGGGATAGACGGCGAGGCGGCCCTGCTTGGTGAGCGCGGTGGCCTGCGCGTTGTACCTGCGGCCGCGGACCAGCTCCGCGTACAGGCGGCGCAGCAGCGCCGGGTCGGTCTTCGCGGCCGCCTCGGTGCCGAGGACGCGGACGGGCTCCGCGTCGGGCAGCAGCGGAGCGGGGTCCGTGCGGGGCTGCCAGGCGGGCGGCGGGGATGGCCGGTAGGCGCCCCGCTGCTCCATGACCGTCATGACGGCACCTCCTCGTGGGAGCGGCTTCGGGCGTACCACGGCATTGTGGTGCGCCTCACCTACCGATTGTTCGGTCGCCGACACATTTTGGCTACAGGCGGCTCCACGCTGTGGACAAACGGTTCTCCACAGCCTGGAATGAAAGCAGTACGTCCACGGCAGGGAGGCGGGGGGACATGGCACCTGAACAAATGGCCGAGGGGCCGGAGGGAACGGGTGCCGCACCGCCCGCCCGTCCCCTCGACGCCATCGATCTGGACATCCTCCAGATGCTCCAGACGGACGGCCGCGCGTCGATACGGTCGGTCGCGGAGCGGGTGCACGTCTCGCGCGCCAACGCCTACGCGCGCATCAACCGTCTCATCGACGACGGCGTCATCCGCGGGTTCGGCGCCCGCGTCAACCACGAACGGGCCGGTCAGGGGACCTCGGCCTACATCACCCTGAAGATCATCCAGAACTCCTGGCGGACGGTGCGCGAGCAGCTCAGGCAGCTGCCCGGGGCCTCCCACATCGCTCTGGTGGGCGGCGACTTCGACGTGCTGCTGCTGGTGCACACCTCGGACAACCGGGCGCTGCGCGAGCTGGTGCTCACCCGGCTGCAGGCCATGCCCGAGGTGCTCAGCACGCGCACCCTGCTGGTGTTCGAGGAGGAGGATCTGGAGCCGCAGGGCTGAGTGCGGCCGGTCAGCCCTCCTTCCGCAGCCCTCCGAAGACCAGCCGCACGACCGCGTCGGCCACCTCGCGCTCGTCCATGCCCCGTCCGTCCGGCCGGTACCACTCGACGATCGAGTTGATCATCCCGAAGACCAGGCGCGTCGCGAGCCGCACCTCCACGTCCCCACGCACGTCCCCCTCGGCCGCCGCCGCCCTCAGCAGCTCGGCCACCCGGTGGTCGAAGTCGCGGCGCCGCTCCAGGGCCCAGCGCTCGGTGTCGGTGTTGCCGCGCACCCGCAGCAGCAGCGTCACGTACGGCAGCTCGCCGATCAGCACCTCGACCATGCGCCGCACCACGTACTCCAGGCGCCGGGCGGCGCTTCCCACGCGCGCGTGCTCCTCGTCGAGAATGCCGAAGAGGCCGTCGATCGCCCGGCTGACGGCGCGGCGCAGCAGTTCCTCCTTGCCGGACACGTGGTGGTATATCGACGACTTGGAGATTCCGGCCGCCCGGGAGAGGTGCTCCATCGAGGTGCCGTCGTAACCGCGGTCGTTGAAGACCTGGACGGCCACCGACAGCAGCGTCTCCGGGGTGTACGTGTCGCGCTTGGCGGTGGTCATGAGCTGCTGCCCTCCCGCTTGTCGGAGGCGTAGGCGTGGCGGTACAGCGCGAGGGAGGGCGCATAGCGCCCGGAGGGGTCGCGCAGGTGCAGGTCGTCGAGGAGGGCATACGCCCAGTTGCGGCCGAGCCTGCGGCTCCACTCGAAGGGGCCGAGCGGGTAGTTGACGCCCAGGCGCATCGCCGTGTCGATGTCCTCCTCGGTGGCCACGCCCTTGGCGACGGCGTCGTGCGCGAGGTCGACGATCCGGGCGACCGTGCGCGCGACGATCATGCCGGGGACGTCGCCGATGACGCTGACGTCCTTGCCGAGCGCCTGGAAGAGGCCGATGGCCTCGGCGAGCGTCTGCGGCGCGGTGTCCTGGGAGGCGGACAGGGCGATGCGGGTGGCCCGGCGGTAGTCGAGGGCGAGGTCGAAGTAGACGACGTCGCGGAACTCCACCGAGGTCTGGCCGTCGGCGAGCGCCAGTTGGCCGCCGCCGGGCAGCACCAGGCGGGTGCCGTGGTCCTCCTCCTCCTCGCGCACGGCGATGCCCGCCTCGCGGACCAGCGCGAGCAGCTCGCCGGCGGGGCCCAGGTCGCCCTCGGCGACGACGTACGCGGGCGGGCGCGCCTTCTCCGCGGTGTGCGGCTCGGCGGGCTCGGCGTCGTCGCCGTAGTCGTACCAGCCCTGCCCGCTCTTGCGGCCGAGCCGGCCCGACTCGACCAGCCGGCGCTGGGCGAGCGAGGGGGTGAAGCGCACGTCCTGGAAGAAGCTCTGCCACACGGAGTGCGTGACCGACTCGTTGACGTCCTGGCCGATCAGGTCGGTCAGTTCGAAGGCGCCCATCCGGAAGCCGCCGGACTCGCGCAGCACCGCGTCGATGGTGGCCGGGTCGGCGCCCTGGGCCTCGTAGACCGCGAAGGCCTCGGCGTAGAAGGGCCGCGCGATGCGGTTGACGATGAATCCGGGGGTGTCGGCGCAGGCGACCGGTGTCTTGCCCCAGGCGCGCGCCATCTCGTACGCGCGCGTGGCCGACGAGACGTCGGTGGCGAACCCGGAGACGACCTCGACCAGGGGCAGGAGCGGCGCCGGGTTGAAGAAGTGCAGGCCGACGAGGCGCCCGGGGCTGCGCAGCGCGCCGCCGATGGCCGTGACGGACAGGGAGGAGGTGTTGGTGGCGAGCAGACAGTCCTCGCCGACGATGTCCTCCAGCGCCCGCAGCAGCTCCTGCTTGGCGTCGAGCCGCTCCAGGACGGCCTCGACGACCAGGGAGCAGTCCGCGAGCTCGGCGAGGTCCGCGGCCGGCAGCAGCCGGCCGTGCGCGGCGTCCCGGTCGGCCGCGGTGAGCCGCTCCTTCGCCACGAGCCGGTCCAGTCGGGCGCCGATCGCCGCGGCCGCTTCTCGCGCGCGCCCCGGGACGGCGTCGTACAGCCGTACCCGATGGCCCGCCACCAGCGCGACCTGGGCGATGCCCTGGCCCATGGTGCCGGTGCCGACGACGGCCACAGGGCTGCTGAGGTCCAGTGCTGTCATGTGCGCGATCCTCCCGCACGGGGTTTTCCACAGAAGCGGCGGACCCCCTTGTCCCGACCGATCGTTCGGTTACTCTAACTCTGACCGGCTGTTTCCGCCCCTATTTCTGCCCAGGTCATGGGCTCGACGAAGAGTTCACAAGACGAGGAGTTGGTCCCGCATGGCCGCCGAACTGACCACGCACGAGCTGATCGCCAGGCACCGGCCCACCCTCGACCAGGCGCTGGAAGCGATCCGCACGCGCGCTTACTGGTCACCGCACCCCGAACACCCCAAGGCCTACGGCGAGAGCGGCAGCCTGGACATGGCGGCGGGCAAGGCCGCCTTCGACGCCCTCCTGGGCACCCGCCTCGACCTCGGCCAGCCCGGCACGGACGACTGGGTGGGCGGCGAGACGTCGCCGTACGGCATCGAGCTGGGCGTGAGCTACCCGCACGCGGACCTGGACGAGCTGCTGCCCGCCATGAAGTCCGGACAGCGCGCGTGGCGCGACGCGGGCGCGGAAATGCGCGCGGTGGTGTGCCTGGAGATCCTCAAGCGGATCAGCGACCGCACGCACGAGTTCGCGCACGCGGTCATGCACACCTCCGGCCAGGCGTTCATGATGGCGTTCCAGGCGGGCGGCCCGCACGCGCAGGACCGCGGTCTGGAGGCGGTCGCGTACGCGTACGTGGAGCAGGTCCGCACGCCCGACACCGCGGAGTGGACCAAGCCGCAGGGCAAGCGCGCCCCGCTCGCGCTGACCAAGCAGTTCACCCCGGTTCCCCGCGGCGTCTCGCTGATGATCGGCTGCAACACCTTCCCGACGTGGAACGGCTACCCGGGCCTGTTCGCCTCCCTGGCCACCGGCAACGCGGTCCTGGTCAAGCCCCACCCGCGCGCGGTGCTGCCGCTCGCGCTCACCGTGCAGGTGGCGCGCCAGGTGCTCGCCGAGTCCGGCTTCGACCCGAACCTCGTGGCGCTGGCGGCCGAGCGCCCCGGCGAGGGCATCGCGAAGACGCTCGCCACGCGCCCGGAGATCCGGATCATCGACTACACGGGCTCGACGGCGTTCGGCGACTGGCTGGAGGCGAACGCCCGGCAGGCGCAGGTCTACACGGAGAAGGCCGGCGTCAACACCGTGCTGGTGGACTCGGCGGCGAACTACCAGGGCATGCTCTCCAACCTGGCCTTCTCGCTGTCCCTGTACAGCGGCCAGATGTGCACCACCCCGCAGAACCTGCTCATCCCCCGCGACGGCATCCGCACCGACGAGGGCCCGAAGACCTTCGACGAGGTGGTCGCCGACCTCGCCCGCGCGGTCGACGGCCTGCTCGGCGACGACGCGCGCGCGAACGCGCTGCTCGGCGCGATCGTCAACCCGGACGTGAAGACGCGCCTGGAGGCCGCGGCCGGGCTCGGCGAAGTCGCCCTGGCCTCGCGGGAGATCAGCAACCCCGAGTTCCCGGGCGCGGTGGTGCGCACGCCCGTGATCGTGAAGCTGGACGGCGCCAAGCCGGACGACGAGGCCGCCTACATGAGCGAGTGCTTCGGCCCGGTCTCCTTCGCCGTCGCGGTCGACTCGGCGGCGGACGGCGTGGAGCTCCTGCGGCGCACGATCCGCGAGAAGGGCGCGATGACGGTCGGCGCGTACACGACCGACGGCGAGGTCGAGGACGCGGTCCAGGAGGTCTGCCTGGAGGAGGCGGCGCAGTTGTCGCTGAACCTCACGGGCGGGGTGTACGTCAACCAGACGGCCGCGTTCTCCGACTTCCACGGTTCGGGCGGCAACCCGGCGGCCAACGCGGCGCTGTGCGACGGCGCGTTCGTGGCGAACCGCTTCCGGGTGGTCGAGGTCCGCCGGGAGGCCGAGGGCCAGGCCTAGGCCACGCCCTGGGAGCCGTACCCGGTGGCGCTCCAGTGGTACAGCGTCATGGCCACGCTGGTCGCGAGGTTGTAGCTGGAGACCTGGGGGCGCATCGGCAGGGACAGCAGGTGGTCGGTCCGGGCGCGCAGTCCGGCCGACAGGCCGCTGCGCTCGGAGCCGAAGGCGAGGACGGCGTCGTCCGGAAGCTTCACGCCCCGGATGTCGTCGCCCTCCGGGTCGAGGGCGAACAGCGGGCCCGCGGGCAGCTCCTCGGCGGACAGCCGCTCCACGACGGTCGCGAAGTGCAGCCCCGCCCCACCGCGGACCACGGTGGGGTGCCAGGGGTCGAGCGTGCCGGTGGTGACCACACCGGTCGCGCCGAACCCGGCGGCCAGCCGGATCACGGCGCCCGCGTTGCCGAGGTTGCGCGGGTTGTCCAGGACCACGACGGGCGCGGTGCGGGGCGTGTGCGCCAGCTTCTCGATCCCGGCCGCGCGGGAGGGCCGTACGGCCAGGGCCGCCACGGCCGTGGGGTGCGGGCGCGGGACCAGGCTCCGGTACGTCTGCTCCGGCACCTCGGTCAGGAGCGCGGCCAGCTCCTCCCGTACGTCGGGAGCGAGTTCGCCGGCGAGCGCGAGGGCCGCCCGCCGGTCGGCGGTGACCGCCACCGGGACCTCCGCCGCGAAGCGCAGGGCGTGCTTGAGAGCGTGGAAACCGTCGAGCAGCACGCAGGCGCCGGCCAGCCGGCGCCAGGCGCTCACGGTGTCGGCGGTGGGGTCGGTCATGGTGGGCAGCCTACGTGTGCGTCCGGCCGGGGCCCGCCTGCGCACCCGCCCGGAGCTCAGGCGCGCGTGCGGCGCGGGCTCACGCCGTGGAGTTCGCGTGCGTGGGTACGTGGTCCTCGGGGACGCGCGGCCCGGGCAGGAGCACCCGGCCGCCGCGGGCGAGGGCGCTGCCACGCGCGCGTGCCGCCCAGCCGCCGAGCCGGCGCAGGAACGACGTCGGCAGGAACACCGAGTCGGCCGTGATCATCGCGAGGGAGAAGAACGGCAGGCCGAGGACCACGGCGATCACAGCGTGCTCGGTCATCATCACCGCCAGCAGGATGTTCTTCACCCGCCGGTTGAACAGCGTGAACGGGAAGGCGACCTGCACGATCACGGTCCCGTACGTCACGATCATCACCATCGTGCCGCTGGACGACATCAGGTCGGCGAGCGCGGGCCAGGGCGAGAAGTAGTCGAGGTGGAGGGGGTAGTAGACCGCGGTGCCGTCCTGCCAGCGAGTGCCCTGGATCTTGTACCAGCCGGCCGTCGCGTAGATCAGGCAGGCCTCGGCCATGATCACGAGGACGGCGCCGTTGTGCGCGATGTTGCCGACGACGTCGAGCAGTATCCGGGGCTCGTCGCTCTTCGCGCGGTGCCCGACGACCCATCGCACGGCGAGCGCGAGCCACACCACCCAGACGATCACCGGCACGGTCGCGTCGATGCCGTCGAACCTGCCGCCGGCGGTCACCGCGACCAGCGCGAACCCGAGCACGGCCCACAGCGCCGGACCGATCCGGTCGGCGACACGCTCGCCACGCGCGTGCGCCTCGGACGCGCGCCGGGCCCGCCGCGCGTCCATCGACCAGACCTGGCCGCAGCGCGTGAACACGAGGTAGACCGACATCAGGTGCAGGACGTTGTCGCCGCCGTCCCCCACGAAGACGCTGCGGTTCTGCAGCGAGAGCACGCCGATCATGAACAGCACCGACATGGTGCGGGTGCGCCACCCGAGCAGCAGCAGCGCGCTGGACAGCACGGCGAGCACGTAGACGATCTCGAACCAGGCGCGGCCGTCCGACCACATCAGGGCCGAGAAGGCATGGTTGACCGCGATCAGCTGCTGGGCGTCGTCCCAGCTCCACGGGCCGCCGGGGCCGTAGAGCTCCTCGCGGTGGGGGAACTCGCGCACCAAGAACAGCAGCCAGGTCGCACTGAAGCCGATACGGACGACGGCCGTCTGGTGCGGGCCGAGCGCCGACTCGGTGACGCGGGCGATGGCGGAGGAGACCGACAGGGCGAAGCGGTTCACTCGGCGCCTCCGTCGGTGTCGGCGGCCGTGACCGGCCACCAGGGCAGCACACGGTACAGGGGCTTGTCCGAGACCTTCTCGGCGCTCCAGCGGGGCGGGGTCACGTTGGTGGTACGGGAGCGGACCTGGACCCGCTCGACGACGCCGCCCTTCCCGGCCGCGTCGTCGCGCTCCAGGCGCAGCGCCACGATGCGCCGCAGGTAGTTCTCGGACAGGGCGCCGCGCAGGCCCGAGGGCCGGTTGTCGCTGTCGTGCGTGGCGACGAAGAAGTCCCAGGCCCGGCGCAGCTCGTTCTGCTGGGTGTGGCTGGGCAGCAGATTGCCGTCGATGGCCCGGCCGTCCTCGGCGGACAGGTCGTACCAGCCGGTGGTGCGCACCGAGCCGTCCTTCGCCTGCACCTCGGCGCGGACCTGGACGGCGATGTTCTGCTGGAGCGGGTTGGGTGCGAAGAGCTTCCAGTTCTGCTCGAACTCCGGGTAGACCCACTCGTCGATCGCCTTGCCGTGCGCCTTGGTCAGGGTGTTCGACGGCGCGACGTGCAGGAAGACCATCCCGAGGTGCACGCAGACGGCGACGGCGACGACCGCGAGCGCCAGCGCGGCCCCGATCTGGTACCGGGGAGAGAGCGCGGCGACGCCGCCACGGGCCTCGCCGTACGAGGCACCCGACGGCGACGGGACGATCGGCTCGGGGGGAAGGTGAGGGTCGGGGCGACGGCCCGCTTCGGGAGGGTTGCCTGGTTCGGGTTCCGGAGGGCTGCCTGGTTCCGGAGGGCTGCCTGGTTCGGGGTGACGGTCCGTTTCGGGGTAACGGTTCGTTTCGGGGAGCCGGTCAGGCTCGGGGTGATGGTCAGGCTCGGGATGGACGACCGGCTCGGTGTGGGCGATCGGTTCGGCGTGCGGGATCGGTTCAGCATCAGCACCCGGTTGGGTCCGACCATCCGGGGCGGGCCGACCATCCGGGGCGGGCCGACCATCCGGGGCGGGCCGACCATCCGGCTCCTGGGGGACTGCCGGTTCTGGCCGGAGGACCGGTTCGGAGGGGCCACCCGGTTCGGGACGAGCCGCCGGTATGGGGTGGGCGGCCGGTTCGGGCCGGGCGGCGGGCTCGGGCCGGGCCGCCGGTTCAGGCCGGGCGGCGGGCTCGGGCCGGGCTGCCGGCTCGGACGTACCACCAGGACCGTCCGGCCCGTACCGGGCGTCGGAGTCTGTGCCGTACGCGTCCATTGCCGCCCGTCTTTCGATCCCGGTCAGTTTTCCGGTGCCGGCCGTGGAGCGCCGTACCGCCCGCCCGCGCCGCGCCGTACCGCGCCGCCGCATTCGCAGGGCACGGTACTCAGGCCGCCTGCTCGGTGCAGCCCGGACGGTCCACCTCGCCGCGGCGCACACGAGGCCGCCCCCAGTTGTCCACAGGCCACGCGCACGGGTCGTCCACAGCGGGTGACACCTTACGGCGTCCGGCCCAGTCCCGGCCCACAGAACCGAACGGTCGGTCGGAGAGATTCCGAACCCCCGCCACACCGTTCCCTTCTTCTAGAACCTGTTCTATCTTGACGACCCGTCAGCTCAGCGGACCGCCGGAGGGACAGGACCGTGGACTTCACCTTCACCAAGGAGCAGCAGGCGGCGGCCGAGGCCGCACGCGGAGTGTTCGCCCCGGTCGCGCCGGACACGGTGCCCAGTCCCTCGCTCGTCGCGGGCGCCGTCGCCGACGACTTCGACCGCGGGCTGTGGGCGAAACTCGCCGAGGCGGACCTGCTCAGCCTGCTGCTCCCTCCGGAACACGGCGGCGCGGGCCTGGACGCCATCGCCTTCTGCCTGGTGCTGCGGGAGTCGGCCAAGGTGCTGGCACGTGTGCCGCTGCTGGAGTCCGCGGCGGCCGCGGCCGCCGTACAGGCCTACGGCGGCGAGAGGTTGACGTCAGAGCTGCCCGCCCGGGCCGGGCGGGGCGAGGCGGTGCTGACCGTCGCCGCGAACGGCCGCAGCGGCCACGACCCGGCCGAACTCGCCGTGACGGCGCGGCAGGACGGCGACGCATGGATTCTGGACGGCGTGCAGACGGCGGTGCCGTGGGCCCACACCGCCGACTTCCTCGTCGTACCGGCCCGTACCGCCGCCGAGTGCACACTCCTCGCCGTGATCCCCCGGACCCACCCGGGCGTCCGCCTCGGCGAGCAGATCTCCACCGCCGGCGAACGGCTCGGCGAACTGCGCCTGGAGTCGGCGCGGATCGCGGCCCACGACGTCATCGACGCCGACGGCGCCTGGGAGTGGCTGCGCTCCCTGCTGACCTGCGGCACCTGTGCACTCGCCCTCGGCCTGGGCGAACGGGTCCTGGCCATGACGAGTGAGTACACCGGCCAACGCGAGCAGTTCGGCTTTCCCGTGGCCACCTTCCAGGCCGTCGCCGTGCAGGCCGCCGACCGCTTCATCGACCTGCGCGCGATGGAGGTCACCCTGTGGCAGGCCGCGTGGCGCATCGCCTCGGGGGCGTCCGGCGTGCTGCCCGCCTCCGGCGACCTGGCGGTCGCCAAGATCTGGGCCTCGGAGGGCGTACGACGGGTCGTGCAGACGGCACAGCATCTGCACGGCGGGTTCGGCGCGGACGTCGAATACCCGCTGCACCGGTACCACGCCTGGGCCAAGCACCTGGAGCTCCAGCTGGGCCCGGCGGCGGCGCACGAGGAGGCGCTGGGCGACCTGCTGGCGGCCCACCAGCTCGGCTGACCTGCGGCCCACCCGGCGCGGAGTCCGAAGAACCCGCCCCTCACGCCAACCCGGACACCCTGGAGAACCGGGACACCCTGGAGAACCAGGACACCCCGAAGAAACGCCAGACCCCCGAGCCCCCCATACCGCCGAGACCCGCGAGCCCCCCCCAATACCGCCGAGAACCCCGAGACCCCGAGACCCCGCAGACAGGGCTACAGGACGAACCCGGGCTGGCCCCCGTCCGTCACGACGGGCCGCCCCGCCGCCGCCCACACCTGCATGCCGCCGTCGACGTTCACCGCGTCCACGCCCTGCTGGACGAGGTACATCGCGACCTGCGCCGATCGGCCGCCCGAGCGGCAGATGACGTTGACTCGGCCGTCCTGCGGGGCGGCCTCGGTCAGCTCGCCGTAGCGGGCCACGAACTCGCCGATGGGAATGTGCAGCGCCCCGTCGGCATGGCCCGCCTGCCACTCGTCGTCCTCGCGGACATCCAGCAGGAAGTCGCCGTCCTTGAGGTCCGAGACCTCGACCGTGGGCACACCAGCTCCGAAATGCATGTCCGAGACGTTACCCGACGGACCGCCTAGGCCAGCAGCTCGGCCAGCTCCTCCTCGCGCCGGGAGACGTCCGCCAGCAGCTTCTCGGCGATCTCCTCCAGAAGCTGGTCGGGATCGTCCGGCGCCAGCCGGAGCATCGCGCCGATCGCGCTCTCCTCCAGCTCCTTGGCGACCAGGGTCAGCATCTCCTTGCGCTCCGCCAGCCATTCGAGACGGGCGTAGAGCTCCTCGCTCTCGCTGGGACGGCGCTCCGCGGGCAGCGGCCCCTTCGCCCACTCCTCGGCCAGCTCCCGCAGCAGGGGCTCGTCGCCGCGCGCGTAGGCGGCGTTGACCCGGGTGATGAACTCCTCGCGGCGCGCCCGCTCGGAGTCCTCCTGCGCCAGGTCCGGGTGCGCCTTGCGGGCCAGCTCCCGGTAGAGCTTGCGGGCCTCGTCGCTGGGGCGGACCCGCTGCGGGGGCCGCACCGGCTGGTCCGTGAGCATCGCCGCGGCCTCGGGGAAGAGCCCGTCGCCGTCCATCCAGCCGTGGAACAGCTCCTCCACGCCGGGCATCGGCAGCACCCTGGCACGTGCCTCTTCGGCCTTGCGGCGGTCCTCGGGGTCGCCGGTGCGCTCGGCCCGCGCCTCCGCGATCTGTGCGTCCAGCTCGTCGAGGCGGGCGTACATCGGGCCGAGCTTCTGGTGGTGCAGCCGGGAGAAGTTCTCGACCTCCACCCGGAAGGTCTCCACCGCGATCTCGTACTCGATCAGTGCCTGCTCGGCCGCCCGAACGGCCCGTTCCAGGCGCTCCTCGGGGCGCGGCGCACCGTCCTCGGGCGTCGCCCGCGTCTCACCGGCGACACCACCCTGCTCAGCATCCGGGCTCGTCACGCGACCAGCCTAGGCCACGGCCCGCCGGGCCCTCCGCCGCACCGACGGCAACCTCCCCGACCAGCGACGACGTCAGCGCGGATCCGCCGACGACACCCACACCGCCCGCAGCCGCCCCGCCGGCACCGCCGTCGCGGCCACGCACGGCCCGGCCGGCACCGGTCCTGCCCCCGCCGATCCGCGGCTCACCGTCCGCGCCCCCGTGCCTCGGGGCAGTCGGCCTCCACCCACTGCGCCGCCAGGTCCCGGCAGGCCACCACCATCGTCCCGGGCCGGCACGCGATCTCGTGCGTGCAGCCGCCGTCGTGCGGGAGGACCTCGTCCAGGATCACCTCGCCCAGGGCGGTCACGTCACAGACGTCCAGGACGTCCACCTGGAAGCGGGAGACCCCGGTGTAGCGGACGAGCAGGTCCTCGTCGTGCTTGAAGCAGTTGTGGCCGAAGCGGATCTCGATCTCGTCGTCCCCGGTCCGGCGGACCCCCTGCGGCGCGAGGTCCTTGACGCACCGTTTGCCGGTGAAGTCGTAGTGCCCCGGGTCCGTGGCGAACGCCCGTGCCCCCGGCGGCAGTTGCCCCGCCAGCACCGGAAGCCGCGCCAGGTAGGGGCGCGGGTCCACGATCCCCGTCACCTCACCGTCCCGTGCGTCGAGGTCGACGTACTTCATCCGGTGCCCCTCCCGGCCCCGTCCCTCCCGGCCCCGCCGCTCACACCCCGAGCTCCGCCGCGACCTTCCCCGACCGCACCGCGGCGGTCAGATCGGCGTGGTCGGCCTCCGTGCGGTCGGCGTAGGCGACGGCGAAGTCCGCGATCGCCTCGTCCAGCTCCTCGTTCTTGCCGCAGTACCCGGCGATCAGCCGCGGGTCCGCGCTGTGCGAGTGGGCCCGGGCCAGCAGGGCGCCGGTCATGCGGCCGTAGTCGTCTATCTGGTCGGCGGCCAGGGCCGCGGGGTCCACGCTGCCCTTGCGGTTGCGGAACTGCCGCACCTGGAAGGGCCGTCCGTCCACCGACGTCCAGCCCAGCAGGATGTCGCTGACGACCTGCATGCGCTTCTGCCCGAGCACCACCCGGCGGCCCTCGTGCGCCACCTCCGGCACCGCGAAGCCCGCGGTCACCAGATGCGGCACCAGCGCCGAGGGACGCGACTCCTTCACCTGGAGGACGAGCGGCTTCCCCCGGTGGTCCAGGAGCAGCACGACGTACGACCGGGTGCCCACGCTGCCCGTGCCGACGACGCGGAACGCGACGTCGTGCACCGCGTGCCGGGCCAGGAGCGGGAGCCGGTCCTCGGCGAGCGTCGTCACGTACTCCTCAAGGGCCGCCGCCACCGCCACGGCCTCGGCGTCCGGCACCCCCCGCAGCACCGGAAGGGACTCCACGAAGCGGCGCCCGCCCTCCTCGGCCTCCTCCGTCGACTTCGCCGCGAAGCGCCCGCTGGTGTTGGCCCGCGCCTTCTCGGAGACCCGATCCAGCGTGCCGAGCAGGTCGTGTGCGTCGGTGTGGGAGACGAGCTCCTCGTCCGCGATGGCGTTCCACGCGTCCAGGGCCGGGAGCTTGGCGAGCAGGCGCATGGTGCGGCGGTAGGCGCCGGTCGCGTCGAAGGCCGCCCTGCGGCACTGGTCCTCGTCGGCGCCCGCCTCCCGGCCGGCGAGCACAAGGGAGGCGGCGAGCCGCTTGAGGTCCCACTCCCAGGGGCCGTGGACCGTCTCGTCGAAGTCGTTCAGGTCGATGACCAGGCCGCCGCGCGGGTCACCGTAGAGGCCGAAATTCCCGGCGTGGGCGTCGCCGCAGATCTGGGCGCGGATGCGGGTCATGGGCGTACGCGCGAGGTCGTACGCCATGAGGCCCGCCGAGCCGCGCAGGAAGGCGAAGGGGGTGGCGGCCATCCGGCCCGCCCGTATCGGCGTGAGCTCGGGGATCCGGCCGCGGTGGGACTCCTCCAGCGCGGCGACCGCGTGCGGCCGGGCGCCGTCGAGGTCGAGCGCGGAGTGCGCACCGCGCGGCACGCTCTTGCGCAGCGCCTTGCCCTCCGCCTTGGGCGACCCCTCGGGCGGCCAGGTGGCGAACCCCCGCACCTGCGGAAGCCGGCGTACCGCCGGCTCCGCCGTTTGTGCCGCACCGATTCCGGTCTGTGCCTCACCGATTCCGGTCACGCCGACCACCTCCCCCGCACCCGCACGAACATCAACTCGTGGAGACCGTACAGCCGGTGGCCGGAGCGCGTCAGACCCTGTGGAGAACTACGCGCCTGTGGAAAACCCCGGTTCACGATCATGTGGAACGAGGGTTGTGATTGTCCTCACGGGGTAAGGAGCCTCACACCGCTCCGGAGAAACGCGGAAGCCCCCAGGTCTGGGACCTGGGGGCTTCCGGCTGGTGCGCGAGGGGGGAGTTGAACCCCCACGCCCTTGCGGGCACTGGAACCTGAATCCAGCGCGTCTGCCTATTCCGCCACCCGCGCATTGGGTGTGTCTTCCGGCCTCCGCCCCTTGGGACCTGGTGCCTTCCGACATCCAGAACATTAGCACGCTGGCAGGGGTGGGTTCACATCCCTTTCCCCGGGGCAGCCGCCCACCAGGCACGTCTGCCGATCCGGTCCCGGAAGCGGTCGATCGTCCGGGGCCGGCGTTCGGTGTCGACGGAGGCCGGTTCACGTATCAACCTCGTACCGGTCCTGTCCGTCTCCCCAGGAGCCGGGCAGAGTCCACAGTCAGGTGCGGGACACTGGTCTGCGGCCGCCTCTACGATCCTGGGCAGAAGGAGAGCGTGGGAGGAGTTCGAAGGACGGCTCCGGAGGGAACCTCCGAAGCGGACTTCGTCCAGCGTCGACACCCGTCGACCAGGCCGACAGGGGGAACCAGCCGATTCACCCGCGCGTGGATACGATCAGTAAGCAGTACCAGGTAAGGCAGCGCCCGCCAGGCGGGACGCAGGACGGCAGCGACATCGGAGGAGGTGCCTCATGGGAGTCCTG
Source organism: Streptomyces sp. NPDC101225 (assembly GCF_044767585.1). Classification (NCBI taxonomy): domain Bacteria; kingdom Bacillati; phylum Actinomycetota; class Actinomycetes; order Kitasatosporales; family Streptomycetaceae; genus Streptomyces; species Streptomyces sp. NPDC101225. The sequence goes on along the minus strand of NZ_JBIWOE010000016.1, from coordinate 141,175 downwards.
AAGAAGTTCGAGCAGCGTCTCGAAGGTCTGGTCAACGGCACCTTCGCCAAGGTGTTCAAGTCAGAGGTCCAGCCCGTGGAGATCGCCGGCGCGCTCCAGCGCGAGTGCGACAACAACGCGACGATCTGGAACCGCGACCGGACCGTGGTACCCAACGACTTCATCGTGGAGCTGAGCACGCCGGACTTCGAGCGGCTCAGCCCGTACTCCGGCCAGCTCGGCGACGAGCTCGCCGGCATGGTGCGCGACTACGCCAAGCAGCAGCGCTACACCTTCATGGGCCCCATCAAGGTCCACCTCGAGAAGGCGGACGACCTCGACACCGGCCTGTACCGGGTGCGCAGCCGCACGCTCGCCTCCACCACGAACCAGCAGGCGGGCGGGCCCGCCGCGCCGCCGGCGCCGGCCGCGGGCCGCCCCGGCGGAGGTTACGGCTATCCGCCGGCCGCGCCGCCCACGGGCGCCCCGCCCATGCCGGCCGCGCCGCCGCCCGGCGCGCGCCCCGGCGCCTACGGCTACCCGCAGCCCGCCGGCGGTCAGCGGCCCCCTGCCGCCCCCGCGGCCGGCGGCCGCACCCGCCACTGGGTCGAGATCAACGGCACCCGCCACCAGATCTCCCGCGCGACCCTGGTGCTGGGCCGCAGCACCGAGGCCGACGTGCGGATCGACGACCCCGGCGTCTCGCGCCGGCACTGTGAGATCCGGACCGGAACGCCCTCGACGATCCAGGATCTAGGGTCCACCAACGGCATCGTGGTGGACGGGCAGCACACCACCCGCGCTACGCTCCGCGACGGCTCGCGGATCGTCGTGGGCAGCACCACCATCATTTACCGGCAAGCCGAAGGGTGAAGCGGGGGCAATGTCAGAGCTGACCCTCACGGTCATGCGGCTGGGTTTCCTGGCCGTACTGTGGCTGTTCGTGATCGTGGCCGTGCAGGTCATCCGCAGCGACCTGTTCGGAACGCGCGTCACTCAGCGCGGGTCCCGGCGCGAGAGCGGACGGCCCCAGCAGGCCGCCCGGCAGCAGGCCGCGCCCCCGCAGCAGCGTCAGCAGGGCGGCGGCGGGCGCCAGCGCCGCAACGCCCCCACCAAGCTGGTCGTGTCCGAGGGCACCCTCACCGGCACGACCGTCGCGCTGCAGGGCCAGACCATCACCCTGGGGCGGGCGCACGACAGCACGATCGTGCTGGACGACGACTACGCATCCAGCCGCCATGCCAGGATCTACCCGGACCGCGACGGCAACTGGATCGTCGAGGACCTGGGTTCCACCAATGGCACATACCTCGACCGGAGCCGGCTGACGACCCCCACGCCGATTCCGCTGGGCGCGCCGATCCGCATCGGCAAGACAGTCATCGAGCTGCGGAAGTAGTACGACAATGAGCGAGCGGAGCGAGCACGCAGCGGCGGCCCCCACCAGGGGCCTCGGCGCGCTCCCGACCGGAGGGTGGGCACCGTGCGGATGTACCCGGAGCCGACGGGCGAGGTGCGCATGAGTCTGTCACTGCGCTTCGCCGCCGGATCGCACAAAGGCATGATCCGGGAGGGCAACGAGGACTCCGGATACGCCGGTCCGCGCCTGCTCGCGATCGCCGACGGCATGGGCGGCGCCGCGGCCGGCGAGGTCGCCTCCTCCGAGGCCATCTCCACCATCGTCGCGCTCGACGACGACGTGCCGGGCTCCGACATCCTCACCTCCCTCGGCACCGCCGTGCAGCGCGCCAACGACCAGCTGCGCGGAATGGTCGAGGAGGACCCGCAGCTGGAGGGCATGGGCACCACCCTCACCGCCCTGCTGTGGACCGGCCAGCGGCTCGGCCTCGTGCACGTCGGCGACTCGCGCGCGTACCTGCTGCGCGACGGCGTCCTCACCCAGATCACGCAGGACCACACCTGGGTGCAGCGCCTGGTCGACGAGGGCCGCATCACCGAGGAAGAGGCCACCACGCACCCCCAGCGCTCCCTGCTGATGCGGGCGCTGGGCAGCGGCGAGCACGTCGAGCCCGATCTGTCGATCCGTGAAGTCCGCGCCGGCGACCGCTACTTGATCTGCTCCGACGGCCTGTCCGGCGTGGTCTCGCACCAGACGCTCGAGGACACCCTCGCCAGCTACCAGGGACCGCAGGAGACCGTGCAGGAGCTGATCCAGCTCGCGCTGCGCGGCGGCGGCCCGGACAACATCACGGTCATCGTCGCCGACGTGCTGGACCTGGACACCTCCGACACCCTCGCCGGGCAGCTCTCGGACACCCCGGTCGTGGTCGGCGCGGTCGCCGAGAACCAGCACCAGCTGCACGACAACGGCATCATGCAGACCCCCGCGGGCCGCGCCTCCGGCCTCGGCCGCCAGCTGCCCGGGCAGGGCGGGGGCGGCGAGTTCGGCCCGCCCGGCTCCGGCGACACCACCGGCTACGTCCCGGCGGGCGGCTTCGACGACTACACCGACGAGGACTTCGTCAAGCCCCGCAAGGGCCGCAAGTGGGCGAAGAGATCCTTCTACATCGTCCTCGCGCTCGCCGTCATCGGCGGCGGCCTGTACGGCGGCTGGCGCTGGACGCAGACGCAGTACTACGTCGGCGCCAAGGACGAACACGTCGCGCTGTACCGGGGCATCAGCCAGGACCTGGCCTGGGTCTCGCTGTCGAAGGTGGAGAAGGACCACCCCGAGATCGAACTCAAGTACCTGCCGCCGTACCAGCAGAAGCAGGTCAAGAACACGATCGCCGAGGGCGGTCTGGCCGACGCCCGGTCGAAGATCGACGAGCTGGCCGTGCAGGCCTCCGCGTGCAAGAAGGAGTCCGAACGGCAGGCGGCCGAGAGCGAGAACAGCTCGAAGACCGGCACGGGCCAGGCGGGCGGCACCACGGGAACCACGAAGGCCTCCCTCACGTCCAAGGCATCACCGAGCCCCTCGACCTCACCGACCCCGTCCACGTCAGCGACCGCTCCCACCCCCAGCCCCGGCCCCAGCCTCTCGGAGGATGAGCAGAAGGTCGTCTCGCTGTGCGGTAAGCAGTAGGCAAGCCGTGAGAGGCCCCGTCACACGATGAGCAGTACTACCAACACATCGACGCATCACACGTCCACGATCGGCGCGATCGGCGCACCGAGCCGGCGCAACACGGAGCTCGCGCTCCTGGTGTTCGCGGTGGTCATCCCCGTGTTCGCCTACGCCAACGTGGGCCTGGCCATCGACGACAAGGTGCCGGCCGGGCTGCTGAGCTACGGGCTCGGGCTCGGTCTGCTCGCCGCCGTCGGCCACCTCGCCGTACGGAAGTTCGCGCCGTACGCCGACCCGATGCTGCTGCCGCTGGCCACCCTGCTCAACGGCCTCGGCCTGGTGGTGATCTGGCGTCTGGACCAGTCGAAGCTGCTGCAGTCGCTGCCCAACTACTTCCAGGCCGCGCCCCGCCAGCTGCTCTACACCGCGCTGGGCATCGGCCTGTTCGTGGTCGTGCTGATCTTCCTGAAGGACCACCGCGTCCTGCAGCGCTACACGTACATCTCGATGTTCGGCGCTCTGCTGCTGCTCGTCCTGCCCCTGGTGCCCGGCCTCGGCGCCAACATCTACGGCGCCAAGATCTGGATCCGCGTCCCGGGTTTCGGCTCCCTGCAGCCCGGTGAGTTCGCGAAGATCGCCCTGGCGATCTTCTTCGCCGGCTACCTGATGGTGAAGCGCGACGCGCTCGCCCTCGCCAGCCGCCGCTTCATGGGCCTGTACCTGCCGCGCGGCCGCGACCTCGGACCGATCCTGGTCGTCTGGCTGATGTCGATCCTCATCCTGGTCTTCGAGACCGACCTCGGTACCTCGCTGCTGTTCTTCGGAATGTTCGTCATCATGCTGTACGTCGCCACCGAGCGGACCAGCTGGATCGTCTTCGGTCTGCTGATGTCCGCGGCGGGCGCCGTCGGTGTGGCGAGCTTCGAACCGCACGTGCAGCAGCGTGTCCAGGCCTGGCTGGACCCGATGAAGGAGTACACGCTCAGCCAGCAGGGCGTCATCGGCCACTCCGAGCAGTCCATGCAGGCGCTGTGGGCCTTCGGCTCCGGCGGCACCCTCGGCACCGGCCTCGGCCAGGGCCACTCGGACCTGATCCGGTTCGCCGCCAACTCCGACTTCATCCTCGCCACCTTCGGCGAGGAGCTGGGCCTGGCCGGCATCATGGCGATCCTGCTGATCTACGGCCTGATCGTGGAACGCGGCGTACGCACCGCCCTCGCCGCGCGCGACCCGTTCGGCAAGCTGCTCGCCGTCGGCCTGTCCGGCGCCTTCGCGCTCCAGGTCTTCGTCGTGGCCGGCGGTGTGATGGGACTCATCCCGCTCACCGGTATGACCATGCCGTTCATGGCCTACGGCGGTTCGTCGGTCCTCGCCAACTGGGCGCTGATCGGCATCCTCATCCGCATCAGCGACACCGCCCGCCGCCCGGCGCCCGCGCCCGCCGGCAACCCCGACGCCGAGATGACCCAGGTGGTCCGCCCGTCATGAACAAGCCCCTGCGCCGGATCGCGCTCTTCTGCGGCCTGCTGGTCCTCACGCTGCTGCTGCGCGACAACTGGCTCCAGTACCTCAAGGCCGACAGCCTCAAGGACGACCCGAAGAACCGCCGCGTCACCATCGCCCGCTACTCCACGCCGCGCGGCGACATCATCGTCGACGGCGACCCGGTCACCGGCTCCACCAAGACCAGCAAGAGCGGCCTGAACGACCTCGAGTACAAGCGCACCTACAAGAACGGCCCGATGTGGGCGCCGGTCACCGGGTACGCCTCGCAGGCCTTCGGCGCCAACCAGCTGGAGTCCATCGAGGACGGCATCCTCACCGGCACCGACGACCGGCTCTTCTTCCGCAACACCCTCGACATGATCACGGGCAAGCAGAAGCAGGGCGGCAACGTCGTCACCACGCTCAACGCGGCCGCGCAGAAGGCCGCGTACGACGGGCTGAAGCAGCAGGGCGGCAAGGGCGCGGTCGCCGCGATCGACCCGTCGACGGGCAAGATCCTGGCCCTGGCCTCCTACCCGTCGTACGACCCCTCGTCCTTCGCCGGCAACTCGACGAACACGGACGCCAAGGCCTGGCAGAAGCTGCAGAAGAAGGCCAACCCGGCCGACCCGATGCTCAACCGGGCGCTGCGCGAGACCTACCCGCCCGGCTCGACCTTCAAGGTGGTCACGGCCGCGGCCGCGCTGGAGAACGGCCTCTACAACTCCGCCGACGAGAAGACCGACTCGCCGCTGCCCTACATCATGAAGGGCACCACGACCGAGCTGAAGAACGAGGGCAACATCCCCTGCAAGAACGCGACCATGCGGGTCGCACTGCAGTACTCGTGCAACACCGTCTTCGGCAAGATCGGATCCGACCTCGGCAACGACAAGATGCTCGCCGAGGCCAAGAAGTTCGGCTTCGACGAGGAGCAGTTCACGCCGGTGCGCTCCGCCGCCTCGGTCTTCTCCGACAACATGAACTCCTCGCAGACCGCGCTGTCCTCGATCGGCCAGTACAACACCGCCGCGACCCCGCTGCAGATGGCCATGGTCGCCTCCGCGGTCGCCAACGACGGCAAGCTGATGAAGCCGTACATGGTCGACAAGCTCCAGTCGTCGAACCTCGACACCATCGCGCAGACCGACCCGCAGGAGCTGAGCCAGCCCCTGTCGTCGAAGAACGCGCAGATCCTGCAGTCGATGATGGAGACGGTCGTCCAGAAGGGCACGGGTACGCACGCGCAGATCAACGGCGTGACCGTCGGCGGCAAGACCGGTACCGCGCAGCACGGCGTCGCCAACAGCAAGAACCCGTACGCCTGGTTCATCTCCTACGCCAAGCTCCCCGACGGCAGTTCGCCGGTGGCCGTGGCCACGGTCATCGAGGACGACAACGCCAACCGTGACGACATCTCCGGCGGCGGTCTCGCGGCGCCCATCGCCAAGAGCGTGATGGAGGCGGTCATCAACTCCAAGAAGTGACCCCGCTCACGTCCCCTTCACATCGGTGCACGTTGCGATACCGGTCCTGTATCGGGTGACGGGCTTGGCCAGGTCACACAATGCGATCCGGGTACGGTAGGCCCGGACGGCAGCCTCCGGCCGCACACGAGTGACGGCCGGGACCGACGGAGAGGGCTGGTAGGTAGCTATGGAAGAGCCGCGTCGCCTCGGCGGCCGGTACGAGCTGGGCCCAGTGCTCGGCCGTGGTGGCATGGCGGAGGTTTACCACGCTCATGACACCCGGCTCGGGCGCCAGGTGGCGGTGAAGACGCTGCGCGCGGACCTCGCACGCGACCCGTCCTTCCAGGCCCGGTTCCGCCGGGAGGCCCAGTCGGCCGCCTCGCTCAACCATCCCGCGATCGTCGCGGTCTACGACACGGGCGAGGACTACATCGACGGGGTGTCGATCCCGTACATCGTGATGGAGTACGTGGACGGCTCCACGCTCCGCGAGCTCCTGCACTCCGGCCGCAAGCTCCTACCCGAGCGGGCGATGGAGATGACCGTCGGCATCCTCCAGGGCCTGGAGTACGCCCACCGCAACGGCATCGTCCACCGCGACATCAAGCCGGCCAACGTCATGCTCACGCGCAACGGCCAGGTCAAGGTCATGGACTTCGGCATCGCCCGCGCCATGGGCGACTCCGGCATGACGATGACGCAGACCGCGGCGGTCATCGGCACCGCGCAGTACCTCTCGCCCGAGCAGGCCAAGGGCGAGCAGGTCGACGCCCGCTCCGACCTGTACTCCACGGGCTGTCTGCTCTACGAACTGCTCACCGTGCGGCCCCCGTTCGTCGGGGACTCCCCGGTGGCGGTGGCGTACCAGCACGTGCGGGAGGAGGCCCAGGCACCGTCGGTCTTCGATCCCGAGATCACGCCCGAGATGGACGCGATCGTACTGAAGGCCCTGGTCAAGGACCCCAACTACCGCTACCAGTCCGCCGACGAGATGCGCGCCGACATCGAGGCCTGCCTCGACGGCCAGCCCGTCGCGGCCACCGCGGCGATGGGCTCGGTCGGCTACGGCGGCTACGGCGACGACCAGCCGACCACGGCCCTGCGCTCCGCCGACGGCGGCGCCACGTCGATGCTGCCGCCGATGAACCCGGACGACGGCGGTTACGGCTACGACGAACGCCCGGACCGCCGCCGCCAGAAGAAGTCCAACACCTCGACGATCCTGCTGATCCTGGCGGGCATCCTGGTGCTGGTGGGCGCGATCCTGATCGGCAAGTGGGCGTTCAGCGGCAACGGCGGTGTCGGCAACGACACGGTGGCCGTCCCGAACCTGGTCAGCCAGAGCGAGGCGGACGCCAAGCAACTGCTGACCAACAGCGACCTGAAGGTCGGCACCATCAAGCGGCAGCCGTGCGAAGACCAGTCGAAGGGCAACGTCTGCTCGCAGGACCCGGCGAAGAACTCCGACGTCAAGAAGGGGTCGGCCGTCGACTTCGTGGTGTCGACGGGTGCGCCGAAGGTGGCGGTGCCGAGTGTCCTCGGCAAGAGCCTCGACGAGGCGAAGCAGATCCTCGAGGCCGACAAGTACAAGTTCAACGTCGAGACGAAGACGCAGGAGTCCTCGGAGGAGCCGAACACCGTCCTGGCCCAGAACCCCGATCTCGGCAAGGAAGTCCAGAAGGGCTCCACGATCACCCTCACCATCGCCAAGGCCGCCGAGAAGTCGGTCGTCCCCGACGTCTCCGGCAAGAGCTGCGACGAGGCCAAGGCACAGATGACGGCCAACAACCTGACCGGCAACTGCACCGAGGTCGAGACCCAGGACCCCAACCTCGTCGGCAAGGTCGTCAGCACGGACCCGCAGGCGGGCACCCAGGTCAAGAAGAACTCCTCGGTCAACATCCAGATCGGCAAGGCCCAGCAGAACCAGCAGACCCAGGTTCCGGCCATCCAGGGCCAGAAGCTCAAGGACGTGAAGAACGCCCTCCAGCAGGCGAATCTGCAGGTGGGCAACATCCAGGGTTCCCAGGACGACAACGCCATCGTGGTCAACTCGAACCCGTCCCCCGGCAGCACGGTCGACCAGGGCACCTCGGTCAACCTGGTCACCATCGGGGGCAACAACAACGGCGGGAACAACGGCGGCACCAACTTCTTCGGCGGTACCGGCTAGTTCCTCCCCCGGCAGTCACGCCGAGAGCCCCGGCCCCCTGTTCGCAGGGGACCGGGGCTCACGGCGTCGGAGTTCCTAGCGCAGTTCCTTCGGCGGTGTCCGCCTGCTGTCGACCTTGTCGACGCGGACCAGCTCGCCCCAGACGATGTAGCGGTAGCGGCTCGTGTAGACCGGCGTGCACGTCGTCAGCGTGATGTAGTGGCCGGCCTTGGTCTTCCCCGACTCCTTCGGGACCTGCGCGAGGACCTTGACGTTGTACTTCGACGTCTCCGCGAGGATGTCGTAGACCTTGTAGACGTACCACTTGTCGCGCGTCTCGAAGACGATCGGGTCGCCCTTCTTGAGCTTGTCGATGTTGTGGAACTTCGCTCCGTGGCCGTCGCGGTGGGCGGCGAGGGTGAAGTTGCCCTTCTTGCCGGTCATCGGCAGGGCGGCCTTGACGGGGTCGGTGTAGTACCCGGCGACGCCGTCGTTGAGGACGTCCGTCGAGGTGCCCTTCTCGACCAGGACCTCGCCGTTCTTCATGGCGGGGACGTGCAGGAAGCCGACGCCGTTCTTCGTGTCCAGCGCGCCGGGTCCGGTGTCCTGGTGGCTCCAGGTGTCACGGACCCGGTCGGCCTGCCGGTCCGCCTTGCGGTCGGCGATCACGTTCGTCCACCACAGGGAGTAGACGACGAACAGGCCCAGGATCAGGCCCGCCGTGATGAGGAGTTCACCGAAGACGCTCACCGCCGTCGCGACGGGTCCCGCTCGCCGGCGCCCTGCCGGTGGTGCCACCGGCACGTCGGTGTCCTCATGAGTGCCGTCGGTGGTCGCTGCCACGTTCATCCGCCCCTACTCGACGAGCGCATCCGGCTTGCCCTTGCTGCGCGGCCGTTCCTCGACCATCTTGCCCCAGACGATCAACCGGTACTTGCTGGTGAACTCCGGGGTGCAGGTCGTCAGCGTGATGTACCGCCCCGGCTCGGTGAATCCCGACTGCGGCGGCACGGGCGAGATCACGCTCGTGTTGCTCGGCGACGTCACCGGCAGCGTCGACGTCATCTTGTAGACGTAGTACTTGTCCTGCGTCTCGACGACGACCTCGTCGCCCTTCTTCAGCCGGTTGATGTACCGGAACGGTTCGCCGTGGGTGTTGCGGTGGCCCGCGAGCGCGAAGTTGCCGGTCTTGGCGGAGGGCATCGCCGTCTTCAGCCTGCCCTCGCTGTAGTGGCCGACCATGCCCTTGTCGAGCACCTTCTTGTTGCTGACGCCCTCGGCGATCGGTACGACCACGTCCAGCTCGGGGATGTGGAGGATCGCGAAGCCCTGCCCCGGCGCGAACGTGCCCGGCGCGCGCTTGCCGCTGGCCCAGTCGTTCTGCAGGCTGCTGGCCTCCTTGTCCGCCGCCGCGTGCGCCCGGACGTTCGTCCACCACAGCTGGTAGCTGACGAACAGCAGCATCAGCACGCCGGTGGTGATGAACAGCTCGCCGATCGCCCGGCTCGCCACGACCGCCGGGCCGGGTCTGCGGGCGCGGGCCTGCCGTCGCGCCTCGACGCGCGACAGCGGCGCCGACGAGGTGTCACCGGCACCCGAAGGCCCGGCCGAACTCCCCGCGGAGGCCCCGGCCGAAGCCGCGGCACCCGCCGCATGACCTCCACGACGCCCGTGACGGCGCTTGGCGGCCTTTCTGCGGGCCGCACGGCCGCCCGTGGCGGTTCCTGTGGCGGATGAGGTTGTTGAGGCGGCAGAGGACGCTATGGACCCGCTGGGCGGCGGCTCCGGTATCCGCAGCGCGACCGTCTCCTCGTCGACGGGTGGCAGATACGCGGTCTCGTCGGCCGACGGCTCGTACGCCTGCTGCCCGACAGACCACTCCTCGAACGCGCCGGACGCCTCGTACGGCTCCTGCCCGTACGAGGCGCCGGACTCGCGCTCGGGGCGCAGCGCGGTCACGCCGTGGCCCTGCCCACCACCGGGGCGAGCCCCGCCGACCTCGCCACCGCGTCCTGGTGACCGCACTCCACCAGCCAGTTGGCCAGCATCCGGTGGCCGTGCTCGGTCAGCACCGACTCGGGGTGGAACTGCACGCCTTCGACCGGGAGTTCACGGTGTCTGAGGCCCATGACGATCCCGTCGTGGGTGCGGGCCGTGACCTCCAGCTCGGCCGGCACGGTCCCCGGCTCGGCGGCGAGGGAGTGGTAGCGGGTCGCGGTGAACGGTGTCGGCAGGCCGGCGAAGACACCCTTGCCTCCGTGCTCGACCAGCGAGGTCTTGCCGTGCAGCAGCTCCGGCGCGCGGTCCACCACACCGCCGTACGCCACCTGCATCGACTGCATGCCCAGGCACACGCCGAAGACCGGTACCCCGGTCGCCGCGCAGTGCCGCACCATCTCGATGCAGACGCCCGCCTCCTCCGGCTTGCCCGGCCCCGGGGACAGCAGCACCCCGTCGAAGCCGTCCTGGGCGTGCGCCGTCGACACCTCGTCGTTGCGCACCACCTCGCACTCGGCACCCAGCTGGTACAGGTACTGGACGAGGTTGAAGACGAAGCTGTCGTAGTTGTCGACGACGAGAATCCGTGCGCTCACTGGTTGTCCACCGTCACATCGTTGAAGGGCAGCAGCGGCTCGGCCCACGGGAAGACGTACTGGAAGAGGACGTAGACAATCAGCAGGACCAGCGCGAGGGAGATCAGCGCCTTCAACCACGCGTTCCCCGGCAGATGCCGCCAGATCCAGCCGTACATGCCGTCCCTTCCGTTCCGTCACGGCACCAGATGCCCGCCGTACCCGCACCAGACTAACGGCGCAGAGCCGCTGGTTTCCCGGCCTCCACAGGCTGTGTGGAATCCAGATGCGCCCACACGATCAGGCGATGGCTGTGTCCCCACTCCGGATCGCACGTGGTCAGCGTGAGATAGCGGCCCTCGCGCGTATACCCCGACTTACGTGGCACAGGGTCGATCACCTCAACGTCCGTGGGCACCGTTTTGTAGGGGCCTTTGTCGATCCGATACGTGAACCAGGTCGTCCCGTCGGTCAGCACGACCGCGTCACCGGGCCGCAGCCTGGGGAAGTCCACGAACGGATCGCCGTACGTGCGCCGGTGCCCGGCGACCGCGAAGTTGCCCTCCTGGCCGAGCTGGGCGGTGTTCGCGTAGTGCCCGAGCCCCTTCTTCAGGGTGCTCACCTCGGTGTTCTCCAGCACGGGCTTGTTCCACGTGAAACCGAGCCGCGGGATGTACATGATCGCGAAGGGCTTTCCCGCGACGTACGGCGCCGGCTTCGGGGGGCTCGCCGGGCTGCCCGCCGCGGCCGTCGCCGTGGGGTGGGCGGTCTGCCTGGACCACTGGTTGTGCAGGACGTCGATCTGGTGGTTCATCGCGCCGTTCGCGCTCACACCGGTCCAGAACAGGACGTAGACGACGAACAGGACGATCAGCGTGCCCACGGTGATGCACAGTTCGCTGACGGTCCTGATGACGAGACGCACCGGCAGCTCCCGAGACGATCCGGTTCACTCCACGGGCTGGGCGTAGTGCAGATCCACTGTGCCCGAGTAGCCGGGCAGAGTCACCGTCCCGTCCTGAGTGACTTTCCAGCCGAGGCCGTAGACATTCACGTAGACCATGTAGTTCTGGATCGCCTTGGACGCCGAGAGCGCCTTGTTCAGTTTGCCGGGGTCCCCGACCGCCGTGATCTTGTACGGCGGCGAGTAGACGCGGCCCTGGAGGATCAGGGTGTTGCCCACGCAGCGCACGGCGCTGGTGGAGATCAGCCGCTGGTCCATCACCTTGATGCCCTTGGCCCCGCCCTGCCACAGCGCGTTCACCACGGCCTGCAGGTCCTGCTGGTGGATGACCAGGTAGTCGGGCTGCGGGTCGGGGTAGCCGGGGAGCTTGGCGGTGGCGTCCGGCGGAGCGTCGTTGAGCGTGACGGTGATCGCCGTGCCCTTCACCTTCTGCGTGCCCGCTCCCTTCTCCAGGCCCGCGAGCTTCTCGTCCTGCGCCGTGCCGCTGCCGCCGTCACGCCGGGCGAAGGACTCCACCTCGTGGCGCAGGCGGGCGTTGGAGTCGTCCAGTCCGCCGTTCTTGCGGCTGCGCTCCTGGATGAGGTCGGAAAGCTTCAGCAAGGACGTGTCCGTGCGGATGTTGGTGCCCTTGGCCGTGTTGAAGCTGGTGAAGAAGATGAGCCCGGCGAGGGCGAAGACGGCCACCGTGAGCACACGGACGGGCCGGAAACCCCGCTTGCGGTCAGGGCTGGATCCGGCCTGGGGGGAGTCGGCAGAATTGCTCAACGTACCCTTATCTCCTTCGGCGCCGCGGAAGCACTACGCTAACGGACGCCCGGGGGAGTCAAAGAGTCCCCTTGTACGCTGCCCCGGAGCCAGCCACAGTTCCCTGCGCGGCCACGCAGCGCATCGACAGGAGAGACCCTCGTGCCGAAGTCACGTATCCGCAAGAAGGCCGATTACACGCCGCCGCCGGCGAAGCAGACGGCCAGCATCAAGCTGAACAGCCGTGCCTGGGTCGCGCCCGTGATGCTGGCCATGTTCCTCATCGGGCTCGCCTGGATCGTCGTCTTCTACGTGAGCGACGGCTCCCTGCCCATCGACCAGCTGGACAACTGGAACATCGTGGTGGGCTTCGGCTTCATCGCCGCCGGATTCGGCGTCTCCACGCAGTGGAAGTAGCGGCCGAAGCCGGGGCCACGACCCGGTGAACACAGCTCTGCCCAGGGCTATCCGCAGAGTTATCCACAGCCTCCGGAAGAATCCACAGAGCCCCTGGGGATAAAGAACGACGATCTGTGGATAACCCATCGGGCGTTGACGCTGGTACGACCATCACAAGGCTCTTCGCAAGCATGTTCGCCCCCTGCCTGACCTGCGTAAACACGGTCAGTGACAGGGGGCACAGCTGTTCCCGCACGCTATGCACAAGATTCGCCACCCGCTGTGGACAACCAGGCACATCAGGTGAGCTGGGACGTCCTGACCAGGGTCATGACCACGGCGACGACCAGGACGAGCGCACAGGTGCCGTACTGCACGAGGGTGCGATGCTTGCGCGGGGCGTGCACCATCGCGTACCCGGTGATCACGCCGGCGACCAGGCCGCCGATGTGCGCCTGCCAGGCGATGTTGCTCCAGCTGAACGTGAAGATCAGGTTGATCACCAGGAGCGCGATGACCGGCCGCATGTCGTAGCGGAGGCGGCGCATGAGCACCGCGGTGGCGCCGAAGAGGCCGAAGATCGCACCGGACGCGCCGAGAGAGGGCTGGTTGGGGGCGGCGATCAGATAGGTGAGCGCGCTGCCGGCCAGTCCGGAGACGAAGTAGAGGGTCACGTAGCGGGCGCGGCCGAGCGCGGCTTCCAGGGGACCGCCGATCCACCACAGGCTGAGCATGTTGAACAGGATGTGGATGTAGCTGCCGTGCAGGAACATCGCGGTCAGCATCCGGTAGTACTGGCCGTGCGCGATGCCCTCGATGTCGCCGAGGAGGGGCACGTAGGCCTGGCCGATCAGCTCGAACCGGTTGGTGAAGCGGTCCCCGACGGACCTCTGGACGAGGAACGCGGCCAGGTTGATACCGATCAGCACCTTGGTGACCAGCCGCGGATCGGCGGCCACGCTGCCCCCGGCGAGGGTGCGGGGGCGCGACGCCGCCGGGGAGTGGCCGGTGCCGGAGTCGCCGCGGGCGCACTCGGGGCACTGGAAGCCCACGGAGGCGTCGATCATGCACTCCGGACAGATCGGCCGCTCGCACCGGGTGCAGCGGACGCCGGTCTCGCGATCGGGATGGCGGTAGCAGCCGGGCAGGCTCTGGGCATGCTGGGGTCCCTGATCCTCCGGGCCCTGCGGGCTGCCTGGCGCCTGGTCCATGAGTTCCCCTACGTCGTCGTTGGTGCGCCGTGCAGAAATGCACCGCCCCGCCCATCTTTACGGATGAGCGGGGCGTTTGGTTCCTGCCCTGCGGCGAGTCAGCTCTGGCGGGTCTCCACGACCACCGACTCGATGACGACGTCGTTGAGCGGGCGGTCGGTGCGCGGGTTGGACTGCGCGGCGGCGATCGCGTCCACGACCTTCTGGCTGGCGGGGTCGGTGACCTCGCCGAAGATCGTGTGCTTGCGGTTCAGCCACGTCGTGGGGGAGACCGTGATGAAGAACTGCGAGCCGTTGGTGCCCGGGCCGGCGTTGGCCATGGCGAGCAGGTAGGGCTTGTTGAAGGAGAGGTCGGGGTGGAACTCGTCCTCGAACTGGTACCCGGGGCCGCCGGTGCCGTTGCCCAGCGGGTCACCGCCCTGGATCATGAATCCGCTGATCACCCGGTGGAAGACCGTGCCGTCGTACAGCTTGTCCGTGGACTTCTGGCCCGTCGACGGGTTGGTCCACTCCCGCCCGCCCGTGGCGAGCTCGACGAAGTTGCGGACCGTCTTGGGCGCGTGGTTCGGCAGAAGCCGGACTTCGATGTCGCCACTGCTGGTCTTCAGGGTGGCGTAGAGCTGCTCGGCCACGGTGTGCCTTCCGTTGTCTTGCTGTAACGCCCCGATCCTCGCACGGCCCACGTCACTCGTGGCCTGACGGCCGTCTACAGATACGGATATGGGGAAGCCGGTTGCAGTAAAAACAGCCGAGTCCGTCCGGGCCGGGAGCGCTCGGCGGCGATCCGTGGCATTGTCGACGACAAGCGCCTGTTGCCCCGTATTCATCCTCTATTGGACTCGCTCGGCTCTTGATCAGCTTTTGATCGTCTCCCGGTCGCAGTCGGTCGGAGTCGGTTTGCATGACCCGGATGCCCGCCCTCACATGCCCCGGGGTCTGTTCGAAGGCATGATCCGTAAAAGGGTGGAAAGTCGAAATACCGTACGCCACCGAGGAGGAGGAACCCGTGACCCGCATCGACAGCGTGCGCGCCGCGACCGGTTCGGCGAAGGACAGCGTGCTGCACGCCGCGGAAGTGGTGGCGCCCTACGCCGACACGGCCAAGGACAGGGCCGCGCACTACGCACACGAGGCACGCGTACGGCTCGCGCCGAAGGTGTCGCAGGCCGCCGACCAGGCCCGCGTCCAGTACGACGCCCATGTCGCGCCACGCCTTGAGCAGGCCATGACCCATGTGCCGCCGAAGGTCGACCAGGCCGCCCATGAGGCCGCGGTCCGCACCCGGCTGGCCGCCCGGCAGGCCGCCGACTATTCCCGGCCCAGGATCGAGCAGGCGGTCGCCGCCGCCGGTCCCATCAAGGACGAGGCCACCGCACGCGGTGCCGCCGCGCTGGTCGCACTGCGCGGCCAGGTGTCGTCCAAGGAGATCCGGAAGCTGGTCCGCCGGCACGAGCGGCGCGAGAAGGCCGGCCGTGCGGTGAAGTTCCTGCTGATGGTCGGCGCAGTCGCCGGCGGCGCCTTCGCCGCCTGGAAGTGGTGGGACAAGCAGGCCAACCCGGACTGGCTGGTCGAGCCGCCCGCGGCGACGGAGGTTCCGGAGTCGAGCCGGCTGACCTCGGTGGACGGCAGCGGCAAGTCGGTGCTGGACCCCGAGGTGCAGGCCAAGGAGGCCGAGGAGGAGGCTGCGAAGCACGACGACGGCCGGTGATCTTCCGCGTGCCGAACTTCCCCGTGGGACGGGAGACTTGAGAGTCTCCCGTCCCACGGCTGTGTTTCACGTGAAACATGGGTGTCCGGTCACACCGTGTCGCTCGTCGAGGGCGGCCGCGGCGGGAGGACGCCTCGGTACCACGCTGCCGCCTCGGCCAGCCGGACACGGTGCCCCGGCCCGGTCGCGCAGTCGAGCCGGGACCACAGCGTGGAGCGGTACCAGCGGTCCTCGGCGAGCAGACCGGCTTGGTGCGCACTGACCTTCCCGGGCGCATCGCGCAGCCGCGCCAGGTAGGAGTCGAGGGCGAGCACCTCGGTGGGGACCGGCAGACCGACCGTGTCACCGAGCAGCGAGACGAACTCACGCAGGGTCGGTGCGTGCGGGTGGGCGGCGTGATGGACGCTGCGGGACGGGACACGTTCGGGTACCCGCGCAAGGACGGCCAGCAGCCGCCCCAGATCGTCGACCGCCACCAGCGACAGCCGGGCCGTGCCGTCCCCGGGCAACGCCGGTACACGCCGCAGGAGTTCGGCGACGGAGGGGACCACCCACCTGTCCCCGGCGCCGTAGACGAGCGGAGCTCGGAGCACCGTGCCGCCGGCGGCCAGGACGGCCCGCTCGGCCTCAAGCCGGCTGCGACTGGTGGGAGAGACGGGCAGCGGGGTGTGCTCGTGTTCGGTGAGATCACGGTGCGGACCGGCGCCGTAGACGGCGGTGGTGCTGACCAGGACGGTCCGCCGGACCCCGGCGTCCTCCGCCTCGGCCAGCAGCGCGTGGGTGCCGTCGACGTTGACCGCCCGGCACCGCGCCTCGTCACCGCCGATGTACGAGGCGCAGTGGAGCACGGTACGGATGCCGCGGCAGGCCCCTCGCAGGGAGGCCGGGTTCGTGAGGTCGCCGGTCGTGTACTCGACGCCGGGCACCGCCTCGGACACCTCGGGCACCCGTCTGACCAGTGCCTTCACCGTGCGGGACCGCTGCTGTGGGGCGGTGAGGGCCCGCAGGGCGGAGGAGCCGATGAACCCCGTACCGCCGACGACGAGAACGGTCTCGGGCTCGGCCGACGGTGCGGGCCCACCGGACCCGAAACAGACCACCTGGTCTCTTCTCACCGCAAAACTATGACACAGGCTCCGTGTCTCAGCTCACCGGCGGATCAGACGCGCTGTCAGGGAGGGCACATAGCCCCGCGCTGACCTTGAGGAACGACTATCGAAAACAGACCGTCTGGTCGGGTAGAGTTGGCGCAAAACTACGGGCCGGAGGGAAAGAAATGGCCAAGCAGGCTCGCGCGCTGCAGACACGGCGCTCGATCGTGGAAGCCGCAGCGAGCGTGTTCGCCGAGTACGGCTACGAACGTGCGGCCACCTCGGAGATCCTGCGCCGGGCGAACGTCACCAAGGGCGCGATGTACTTCCACTTCCCCTCCAAGGAGTCGCTCGCCCAGGCGATCATGGACGAGCAGACCGGCCTGGTGACCGTGGAGCCGCAGCTCTCCCCCCTGCAGTCGATCATCGACATCACGCACCAGTTCGCCCATCGCCTGCGGCACGACGCCATCGCCCGGGCCGGCACACGGCTGTCCATCGAGGGCGTCTTCTTCAACGGCACGCACCCGTGGGGCGACTGGTTCGACCTCACCACCCGGCTGCTGGCCGAAGGACAGGAGCAGGGCGAGGTGCTGCCTCAGGTCGTCCCCCGGGAGACCGGGGAGTTCATCGTCGCCACCTTCACCGGGGTCCAACTGGTGTCCGAGGCCATCAACCGGCGGGCCGATCTGCGCGGACGCGTCGCCGTGATGTGGCGTCACATCCTGCCGTCCGTCGCCCACCCCGCCATGATCACCCGGCTGCGCCCGGAGGGTGTCACGGACCCGGCGGCCGTGACCGCGACCGCATTGGACGACGTCCGGAACGAGGCCGAGACCGCGGAGGGCGCCGAAGCGGGGGTCGGGGCCGGCACGGGCTGAGTCGGTCCCGCGGACCGCGATCGTGCCGCACCGCGCGGGCGGATCCGGCCACGCAAAGGCCCCTCCCCCTGTGTTTCCGCAGGTGGAGGGGCTTTTCGCGGTGGAGCCTAGGGGAGTCGAACCCCTGACATCTGCCATGCAAAGACAGCGCTCTACCAACTGAGCTAAGGCCCCGGAATGGGAGCATCCCCCCGGAAAAACCGCGTACCGGCGGGCGCCGCAGACCAGAGTACCGGGTCACCCCCGGGATCTCGCAAAAAGATTGGGGGTCCCGGTGAACCACCACGCTTCGTAAGATGCTCGGCGTGGTTCGCTACAGCGAACCACAGTACTTGGGGAAGCGATGGGGAGACGCAATGGACGCCGCACAGCAGGAAGCCACCGCAAGAGCGCGGGAACTGCAGCGGAACTGGTACGGGGAGCCGCTGGGGGCGCTCTTCCGTAAGCTCATAGAAGACCTCGGTCTCAATCAGGCCCGTCTTGCGGGGGTACTGGGCCTGTCCGCGCCGATGCTGTCGCAGCTGATGAGCGGCCAGCGGGCGAAGATCGGCAACCCGGCCGTCGTACAGCGGGTGCAGCTGCTGCAGGACCTGGCCGGGCAGGTCGCGGACGGCAGCGTGAGCGCGGCCGAGGCCACCGAGCGCATGGAAGAGATCAAGAAGTCGCAGGGGGGATCGGTGCTCAGCAACACCACGACCACGACCAGCAGTTCGGGCGCACCCACGGTCAAGCGGGTGGTCCGCGAGATCCAGTCGCTGCTGCGCTCGGTGGCCGCCGCGGGCGACATCATCGACGCCGCGGACACCCTCGCCCCGAGCCACCCCGAGCTGGCAGAGTTCCTCCGGGTGTATGGAGCCGGCCGCACCTCGGACGCGGTCACGCACTACCAGGCGCACCAGAGCTGAGCCCCCGGGGCCCGGTCGCCGAGGGGGGTTCGGCAGCCGGGCCGACGGCGGAGCGGGGTGCCGGGGTCCGTCTCACTCATCGCACTCGTCGGGAAACGACGCGAGGGGGCACACGGGGGAGTCGTATCGCTCGTCGAGGGGCAAGCAAGGGGGTAGCCGCAGGGGGAGGAGCGACGCACAGCCATGGGTGAGGTCTTCGCCGGCCGGTACGAACTGGTCGACCCGATCGGACGCGGAGGGGTCGGCGCCGTCTGGCGCGCCTGGGACCACCGCCGCCGCCGCTATGTGGCCGCCAAGGTCCTCCAGCAGAGCGACGCGCACTCCCTGCTGCGCTTCGTGCGCGAACAGGCCCTGCGGATCGATCACCCGCATGTGCTCGCCCCCGCCAGCTGGGCCGCCGACGACGACAAGGTCCTGTTCACCATGGACCTCGTCGCCGGCGGCTCCCTGGTCCATCTGATCGGGGACTACGGCCCCCTGCCCCCGGGCTACGTCTGCGTCCTGCTCGACCAGCTCCTGTCCGGGCTGTCCGCGGTGCACGGGGAAGGCGTCGTGCACCGCGACATCAAACCCGCCAACGTGCTCCTGGAGGCGACCGGAACGGGCCGGCCGCGACTGCGGCTGTCCGACTTCGGAATCGCCATGCGACTGGGTGAGCCGCGCCTGACGGAGACCAACCTCGTCGTCGGCACGCCGGGCTATCTCGCGCCCGAGCAGATGATGGGCTCGGAACCGGACTTCCCCGCCGACCTGTTCGCCGTCGGACTGGTCGCGCTGTATCTGCTGGAGGGCGCCAAGCCGGACGCCAAGGCACTCGTGCAGTACTTCGCCGCGCACGGGACGCCGAACGCCCCCAAGGGCATCCCCGAGCCCCTGTGGGAGGTCGTGGCCACGCTGCTCCAGCCCGACCCGCAGGCCCGCTTCCGTACGGCCACGGGGGCGCGCAAGGCGCTCGCCGCGGCGGCCGAACTCCTGCCGGATCCCGGTCCCGACGACGAGTTGATCGAGATCTTCGACCAAGTCGGGCCGCTGCCGCCCGGGTTCGGTCCCGCCGGTCCTCTCAAACCCGCTCCGGGCGCCGCGACCAGGAGAGAGCCGGACACCTCCGGCACCGGCACCGGCGGGGGAACCGGCTCCAGCGGCGACGGCACAAATGAGCCCCGTTCGTGGTCCGTTGGGACGGGCGGGTCCTCCGTGCCGTCCTCGTCGGACACGGGCGCCGCGTCGCCCACAGGCGGTGCCTCTCCGCGCGGCCCGCGCGACCCGCGCGACCCGCGTCAGGACACCGGGCCCTCCGGGCCCGAGTCCGGTCCGCCCGTCCCCGCCGACCCCGCCGGGCCACGTGTCCCCACCGGTCTCACCGGGCCGCCCTCCATGTCGGACACCGGCAGCTTCCATCTGCCGCCCCCGGAGGCGACCGGTTCCTCCGCCCGAACTCCCGCGCCGCAGAAGCCGGCCCCGCCCCACGCACAGGCGCAGCAGACACAGCTCCGTCAGGACAGCCACCAGCAGCCCGCCTACGTCTCCCCCCACGACCCCACGCATGTGCTGCCCTCCCCTCCGTCGCGCGCACCGCTGTATGCCGCCGAGCCCCTGAATCCGGCGCCGCATCTGCGTGCCGATGCCTCTACTGCTTCGTACACCGCCCAGGTCCCTCAGGTTCCCTCTCCAGGCCAGGAGATTTCGCAGGAACCCACACGCCGCACCCACCGTGCCCGCCCCGCACGCCGCCCCGGCCCGCCGCCCAAGGTGGCGATCCCACTCCTGCTGCTCGCCCTGGCCTGCTACGCCGTGGGGTTCTGGGCACTGACCCGGATCTGAACCGGTCGCCGGTCCCTGGGCGGGGCATGAGCCGGTCACCGCTCACCGGCCGGGCGTGAGCCGGTCACCGGCCGGGCGTGAGCCGGTCGCCGGCCGGACGCTCAGCCCTTCGCGTCCGGACCCTTCGCCGGCATCGACCCACGCCTGCTCAGGCCTCGTCCGCCTGTTCTGTCCCCCGAGCCTCGTCGGGCCCCGGCGACCCCGCTCTGGAGCTCGCGCCTCTTGAAGGCCCGCCAGCTGTAACCCCCGTGCCTCCAGGCCCCGCCCGCCGGGGACGCCGCGCCAACTCAAGCCCTGGCAGCCCGGCGCCGTGCCACGACCGTCCACGCCCCGAGCACGACCAGCACCACCGTGCCCGCGCCGATCCCGGCGGCGGCGACCGCCGTCATCGCGGCGTTCCCGCCCCCGGCTCCCCCCGCCGCCGCGTCGTGCCGGTCCTCCTCCGTGACCTGGAAGACGTTCCGCGGCACGGACTGCCCCGTGTACCCGGGACCGTCCTGCGCCGCACCCCGGAGCCGTACGCGCAGCGTCAGCCCGAACGGCCCGTCGCCGAAGGCGTCGGCCACCCCCTTGGAGAGGTGCAGCACCAGGTAGTACGAGCCGGCGAACCGCATCCCGCTCAGCTGGTCGCCGACGGCGTAGCGGTTGGCGTACTCGACGGGCGGCACCGGTGCGAGGGAGACCGACTGCTGCCGGCCGTCGTAGCCGACGGTCGTGTCCTCGACGTGGGCGCGCACGGGGTTGTAGAGCGCCAGTGCCAGCGCCTCGACCGCATAGCCCCGGCCGCCACCGCTCGTCGTGCCGAGTTCGGCGGTGGCGGACAGCTGGCGGCCCCAGTCGACCGGGACCTTGTAGAAGAGCGTCTGCCCGGGCGAGATGTCGGCACGCCAGACGCCCTGGCCCACGGCGGTCGCCCGGGAGTACCCCGCGCCGCCCTGGCTGGTCCTGGGCGCTCCGGAGACGGGCGTGGGCGAGGCGGAGTCCCACACCTTGGGCGCACTGGTCGAACCGGCCTTGTCCACCGGCGGCTCGGCAACGGCCGTGAGTTCGAGATCCCAGGCGCCGGGTGCGGAGTCCGCCATGCCGACGCGCTCGACGACCACGTAGTACGCACCCGCGCCCTTGCACACCGGGCTGGCCGGGGAAACCGTACGGGCGCCCCAGGCCGTGACAGGGTGCGGGCTCTTGGCGGCGCCGAAGCTCGCGCTCTGGTACGAGCAGGAATTGCTGTCGGTGTTCTGCACCGACACCCTGATGCCGTCGGTCACGGAGAGCTTGGCGCCCTTGCCGGGGACGGCCGTGGCGGAGACGTAGGTGTTCGAGTCGGCGTCGAGGTCGAGGCTGTAGTAGACCTTCGCGCCCTTCGCCAGGGAGCTGCGGTACGTCCTGCCGACCTGGAGGCGGGGCGCGTCCGTCGTCCCGCTCGCCCCGGTGACGTGCTGGGCGCCCTCCGCGAAGGCGTAGGAGGCGTCCGAGCGCGCGGAGGCGCCGGGGGCTCCGGCGGCAGGGGCCGCCTCGGCGGGCCAGGACGCGGGTACCGCCGCCGTATACAGCACGGCCGCCGCGGCCGCCACGCGCACGCGTGCGGACGGACGCCCGCGCCAAGCCCCCGCGCGCCACCGCGCCGTACCCCGCCCCATCACGCGCCCCCTCCTCGTCCCCCGGCCCCATCCGGACCGCGATGGCCGGGTGTCAGCCGGACCGTGGCCCATCCTGCCCCGGCCGGAGGCGCCTCATCCGCGCAACACAAAACCCCGACCGCAAGACGGCCGGGGTCTGCTCAGATTCCGTTGTCGGTACTCACGAACCCGTGGGCACGGAGTCAGTCGCCTCCGTCCACAGATCCTGCTCGGCGCGATCCGCCTGGATCTGGCGGTACACGAGGAGCCCGCCGATGGCGGCCAGTGCGACCAGGAGAAGCTTCTTCACCGCGCGACCTCGTCTTTCCTTGACGTAGGGGACCTCTGGCGCCCGACTATACACACCGGCCGATACCGATCGGTGACCTGCGTGGGCCCCCCAACTCCCGTCCGGGACAACGCCGTAGAAGGGGAGCCCACCGCTCCGATCTGACGGTGATCACACCCTCACGCGCGGTGATTTTGCACCTGATTCTTATCTTTTCTTGCTGTTTACGCCCATCCGAGTGGTGTTCATCCGAACTTCGACACGGCGCGGGCGTCGGTCCCACACTTCGCGGCCCACATACACATCATGAGGAAAGTACGCAAATCGCCCAGACCCGAAAGTGAGGGGCCATGGCCCAGAACCAGGTCATGAAGCTGTGGACCGCCATCGTCACCGTCTTCCTCGCGCTGTGCACGGCGCTCGGACTCATCACGACGACCGCCGCCGCGGCAGTACCGCAGACCGAGCCGACCGGCAACAGCGCCACTCCCACGGCGACGCCGACGGTGCCCCCATGGTCCTGGTCCAGCGCCGGCGCCCTGCCCCCCACGATGAAACAGCGCATTCACGCCGAGGCCCACGGAAAGGCCCCCAGCTGCCGGCTCCGTCCACAGGTGGACACGGACGAGTGCGTGGGAACCGTGAGCATGGAGATCGACCTGCCGACGGACGCATTCGTCACCGTCCCCAAGCAAGGCACTCCGCTTCAACTCTGAGCCGGCCCCGCATCTCCGACCCAGCGGCGAGTTTGCGTACTCATCCGTCTCAGCAAGACCCCCGACCGGGAGCCGGTCGGGGGTCTTCCGCTGTCACCACCGGGCCGCGGGCGCGCGGACCCTGGCGGGCCGATCACGACGTGAACCTCTGGCCTCCGGCCTCATCCTTGCCGGGTCGGCCGTGAGGCACCGTCGGCGTCGGTCACCCCGTCCTGGGCGAGGACGCGGCGCACGCCCGAGCGGTGACCGATCACAAGACCGGCGAGGAAGGACCAGACCACCAGGAGCATGACGCCTTCTATCCGCGCGTTCCCGTTTCCCTCGATCACGCCCTTGAGGACTGCCGCGGACAGCAGCGCGGCTCCCCCGAGCCCCACCCAGAGCCGCGGTGTGCGCCAAGGCCTCGTGCCGTCCGGCATGGTTCCCCTCCCCCTCGAGGGCGCGCACTTCACCGGGCAGTCGGCGTTCACGCCCATGACGTCGAAGACCCCCGGTCCGAGGGGACCGGGGGTCTTCCGTCCGGTGGGGCTAACAGGATTTGAACCTGTGGCCTCATCCTTATCAGGGATGCGCTCTAACCAACTGAGCTATAGCCCCGCCGCGCTCTGCGGTGTATGTCCCGCGCGCTGACCCCTGAAGATTAGCGCACGACGTGCGCAGTCCCAAAATCGGTTGTCCCCGGGCGGGCGGAGGAGGTTTGAAGCGGCTGTCGGAGTGAAGGTCACTCGTCCTCGGCGAGGGTCAGTTCGACACCGCCGACGAAGCCCGCGGAGAGGTTGTAGATGAACGCGCCGAGGGTCGCCAGGGCCGTCGCGAGGACGACGTCGATGACCGCGATGATCGACGTGAACATCAGGACATGCGGAAGCGACAGGAAGGACTGCAGGTCGAAGCCGTTCGACTCGTTGGAGCCGGTCGCCTCGGAGATCGTGCCGCCGACCGTCGAGAAGACGCCCATCGCGTCCATCACCATCCACAGCACGGCGGACGCGACGATCGTGCAGATGCCCAGCGCGATGGAGAGCAGGAAGCTCACCTTCATCACCGACCACGGGTCGGCCTTCGCCACACGCAGGCGTGCCTTGCGGATACGGGGCGTGGTGCGCGCCCCGGTGCGCGGCCGCCGTACGGCGCCGGCCGGGCCCGGAGCCTGCTGGTTCTGGTAGGCCTGCGGCGGGTGGTAGGGCCCGGCGGGCTGCTGCGGCTGCCGGTCCCCGGGGAGCGGAGAGGCCGCCTGCGGTGCTGCGGGCTGGGCGCCCGGCGCGGCCGGGCCCGCTCCGGCCTCGTACTGCTGGGTCTGCGGACCTCGGGAGTCCGTCACAGTTCCCCCCTGGGATCCATGGGTGCCGGGCGAGGAGGAGTTCTCCGCGTCGGCGTCGATCTTGCGCAGCTGGGTGGTGTGCGGATCCGCCGCACGCGCGGCGGAGCCACGGCCGCCGCCGTCCGCATCCGTACCAGTGGAGGTACCGGCAGATCCGGCGCCCGTGGCTCCGCTCACGATGACTCTCTCCTCGTGCTACTCGGCCGAGGGCGCCTCACCCTCGTCCGTGCCGGTGTCCGCGGCACCTTCGGCGGTCTCGTCCACGGCATCGCCGTCGACCTCCTCCGCCTCACGTCCCGCCTCGGCGTTTCGAGCGATGCCGACCACGGCATCGCGCTTGCCCAGGTTGATCAGTTGGACGCCCATGGTGTCACGGCCCGTCTCCCTGACCTCGTTGACTCGCGTACGAATCACACCACCCGACAACGTGATGGCGAGGATCTCGTCGGTCTCCTCGACCACCAGCGCGCCGACGAGCGATCCGCGGTCCTCCACGATCTTGGCAGCCTTGATACCGAGGCCGCCACGACCCTGGACGCGGTACTCGTCGACGTTGGTCCGCTTCGCGTACCCGCCGTCTGTGGCAGTGAACACGAACGTACCGGGTCGAACAACATTCATCGACAGAAGTTCGTCGCCCTCACGGAAACTCATGCCCTTGACACCCGAGGTCGCCCGGCCCATGGGCCGGAGACTGTCGTCCGTGGCCGTGAACCTGATCGACTGCGCCTTCTTGCTGATCAGAAGCAGATCGTCATCGGCCGAAACGAGCTCGGCTCCGATCAGTTCGTCATCGGAACCATCCTCCATCTCACGGAGGTTGATCGCGATGACACCGCCGGAACGCGGCGAATCGTAATCCTTCAGAGGCGTCTTCTTGACCAGGCCGCCCTTGGTGGCCAGGACCAGGTACGGCACCGCCTCGTAGTCGCGGATGGCGAGGATCTCGGCGATCGCCTCGTCGGGCTGGAAGGCCAGCAGGTTGGCGACGTGCTGGCCGCGGGCGTCCCGGCCGGCGTCGGGCAGCTCGTAGGCCTTCGCGCGGTACACGCGGCCCTTGTTGGTGAAGAAGAGCAGCCAGTGGTGGGTGGTGGAGACGAAGAAGTGGTCGACGATGTCGTCTTCCTTCAGCTTCGTGCCGCGTACGCCCTTGCCGCCGCGCTTCTGCGCCCGGTAGTCGTCCGTCTTGGTGCGCTTCACGTAACCGCCGCGCGAGACGGTGACGACGATGTCCTCCTCGGCGATGAGGTCCTCGATGGACATGTCGCCGTCGAAGGGCACCAGCATCGTCTTGCGGTCGTCGCCGTACTTCTCGACGATCGCGGCGAGTTCCTCGCTGACGATGCCGCGCTGGCGGACCGAGGAGGCCAGGATCTCGTTGTACTCGGTGATCTTCGCCTGGAGCTCGTCGTGCTCCTGGACGATCTTCCGGCGCTCCAGGGCGGCCAGTCGGCGCAGCTGCATCTCGAGGATGGCGTTCGCCTGGATCTCGTCGATCTCCAGGAGGTCCATCAGGCCCGTGCGCGCGATCTCGACGGTGTCACTGCGCCGGATCAGCGCGATGACCTCGTCGATGGCGTCCAGGGCCTTCAGCAGGCCGCGCAGGATGTGGGCGCGCTCCTCGGCCTTGCGCAGCCGGAAGCGCGTACGGCGGACGATGACCTCGATCTGGTGCGTCACCCAGTGGCGGATGAACGCGTCGAGGGAGAGGGTGCGCGGGACGCCGTCGACGAGCGCCAGCATGTTGGCGCCGAAGTTCGTCTGCAGGTCCGTGTGCTTGTAGAGGTTGTTCAGGACGACCTTGGCGACCGCGTCCCGCTTCAGCACGATGACCAGGCGCTGGCCGGTGCGCGAGGAGGTCTCGTCGCGGACGTCCGCGATGCCGCCGATCTTGCCGTCCTTCACCAGGTCGGCGATCTTCTGGGCGAGGTTGTCGGGGTTGACCTGGTAGGGCAGCTCCGTGACCACCAGGCACTGGCGGTTCTGGATCTCCTCGACCTCGACGACCGCGCGCATGGTGATCGAGCCACGACCGGTGCGGTACGCCTCCTCGATGCCCTTGCGGCCGACCACGAGGGCGCCGGTCGGGAAGTCCGGGCCCTTGATGCGCTCGATGAGCGCGTCCAGGAGCTCCTCGTGCGAGGCCTCCGGGTTCTCCAGGTACCACTGGGCGCCGGCCGCGACCTCGCGCAGGTTGTGCGGCGGGATGTTGGTCGCCATGCCGACCGCGATGCCGGCCGAGCCGTTGATCAGCAGGTTCGGGAAGCGGGCGGGCAGGACGGTCGGCTCCTGGGAGCGGCCGTCGTAGTTGTCCGTGAAGTCGACGGTCTCCTCGTCGATGTCACGGACCATCTCCATCGACAGCGGCGCCATCTTGCACTCGGTGTAGCGCATGGCCGCCGCCGGGTCGTTGCCCGGAGAGCCGAAGTTGCCGTTGGAGTCCACCAGCGGCATCCGCATCGACCACGGCTGCGCGAGGCGGACCAGCGCGTCGTAGATCGAACTGTCGCCGTGCGGGTGGTAGTTGCCCATGACGTCGCCGACGACGCGGGCGCACTTGTAGAAGCCGCGCTCGGGTCGGTAGCCGCCGTCGTACATGGCGTACAGGACGCGGCGGTGGACGGGCTTGAGACCGTCCCGGACGTCGGGCAGCGCACGCGAGACGATGACGGACATCGCGTAGTCGAGGTACGAGCGCTGCATCTCCGTCTCGAGCCCGACGGGCTCGACGCGCATCGCGAGGTCGCCGCCCTCTTCAGGGGTGACGGGAGTGTTCTCGTCGGCCATTGCTGGTGAAGATCCTTCCTGGTGCGGTCAGCTGAGACCGACTCAGATGTCGAGGAACCGGACGTCCTTGGCGTTGCGCTGGATGAACTGGCGCCGGGCCTCGACGTCCTCGCCCATCAGGACCGAGAACAGGTCGTCGGCCTGGGCGGCGTCGTCCAGGGTGACCTGGCCGAGGACGCGGTGCTCCTGGTCCATGGTGGTCACGCGCAGTTCCTCGGCGTTCATCTCGCCGAGGCCCTTGAAGCGCTGGATGGAGTCCTCGCGCACGCGCTTGCCCCGCTGGCGGCCCATCTCCAGCAGCGCGTCGCGCTCGCGGTCGGAGTAGGCGTACTCGACCTCGTCCCGGCCCCACTTGATCTTGTAGAGCGGCGGACGGGACAGGAAGACGTGCCCGGCCTCGACCAGCGGCCGCATGAAGCGGAACAGGAAGGTCAGCAGCAGGGTGTTGATGTGCTGGCCGTCGACGTCGGCGTCCGCCATCAGGATGATCTTGTGATAGCGGAGCTTCTCGATGTCGAAGTCCTCGTGCACGCCCGTGCCGAAGGCCGAGATGAGCGCCTGGATCTCCTGGTTCTGCAGGATCTTGTCGATCCTGGCCTTCTCCACGTTCAGGATCTTGCCGCGGATCGGGAGGATCGCCTGGTACTGCGGGTTGCGGCCGGACTTGGCCGAGCCGCCGGCGGAGTCACCCTCGACGATGAAGATCTCGCACTTGGTCGGGTCGTTGGACTGGCAGTCCGACAGCTTGCCCGGCAGCGACGCCGACTCCAGCAGGCCCTTGCGGCGGGTCAGGTCGCGGGCCTTGCGGGCCGCCACGCGCGCGGTGGCCGCCTGGATGCCCTTGCGGATGATGTCCGCGGCCTCGACGGGGTTGCGGTCCAGCCAGTCGTTGAGGTGCTCGTAGACCGCACGCTGCACGAAGGTCTTGGCCTCCGTGTTGCCGAGCTTGGTCTTCGTCTGGCCCTCGAACTGCGGTTCGCTCAGTTTGACCGAGATGATCGCGGTCAGACCCTCGCGGATGTCGTCACCGGTGAGGTTGTCGTCCTTCTCGCGCAGCAGCTTCTTGTCGCGGGCGTACTTGTTGATCAGCGAGGTCAGGGCCGCGCGGAAGCCCTCCTCGTGCGTACCGCCCTCGTGCGTGTGGATGATGTTGGCGAAGGAGTACACACCCTCGCTGTAACCGCTGTTCCACTGCATCGCGACCTCGAGGGACAGGCTCTTGTCCTTGTCCTCGGCATCGAGGTCGATGACGGTGTTGTGGACCACGTCCCCCTTGCGGGAGTTGAGGTACTTCACGAAGTCGACGATGCCGCCCTCGTAGTGGTACGTGACGGTCTTGACCTCGTCCTTCTCGTCCGCACCCGCCTCGTCCGCACCGCTGGTGGCCTTCGCCGACTCGCGCTCGTCGGTGAGTTTGATCGTCAAACCCTTGTTGAGGAACGCCATCTCCTGGAAGCGCCGCGAGAGCGTCTCGAAGGAGTACTCGGTGGTCTCGAAGATGTCCGGGTCGGCCCAGAAGGTGACCGACGTGCCGGTCACCTCGGTGGCCTCGTGCTGGGCGAGCGGCGCCGTGGGGACGCCCATCTTGTAGTCCTGCGTCCAGCGGTGGCCGTCGGTGTTGACCTCGACGGCGACCTTCGCCGACAGCGCGTTGACGACGGACACACCCACGCCGTGCAGACCACCGGAGACCGCGTAGCCGCCACCGCCGAACTTGCCGCCCGCGTGCAGCACGGTCAGCACGACCTCGAGGGCCGGCTTGCCCTCGGAGGCGACGATGCCCACCGGGATGCCGCGGCCGTTGTCGACGACGCGGACGCCGCCGTCGGCGAGGATCGTCACGTCGATGGTGTCCGCGTGGCCGGCCAGCGCCTCGTCGACGGAGTTGTCGACCACCTCGTACACGAGGTGGTGCAGCCCCCGCTCACCGGTGGAGCCGATGTACATACCGGGGCGCTTGCGGACCGCGTCCAGGCCTTCGAGCACAGTGATGGCGCTGGCGTCGTACGAGGCGGTGACCTCGCCGTTCGACGAGGTCACCGCGCCGTTCTCGCCGGCGTCGGTGGACGGGATGTTCTCGTTGGGGTTGCCGGAATCGGCCACGAAGCGCCCTTTCTGGCACAGCACCAGCCAGGCTCGTCGGCAGGTTGCCGGAGCGGCTGCGGCATGTTGCGTTGGTAAGCCTTGTCAGCGTTGCTCAGCTTTTCCCGGACGGTCCCCACGAGTGGGGCGGGATTGGCTTCCAGTCTACCGGTAGCGCCGACAGTGATGGGGGTTTGCCGGTACCTGAGTCCTCATGTGCCGCCCTCAACCGCCGTCTGCCGGGTCCCCATATACGGAGCAGGGCTCCAAGAGGCTCACAGCGGCACTCAGCGCTTCCGACTGTCAACCCATGGCTACTTGGGAGTCAGGTAGGGATTCGCACCCGCACGCAGGAGCGCGGCGACGCGTCCGCCGGCGTCCTGTGGACAGCGACGACCGCCTGTGGATGTGAGGTCTGTCACCCATACGTGTCGCCGGGTCCCGTGCTGCCAGAGGCACGCAGGGGGCCGTAGCGACGGGTGGGGCCGGCGGGGCCGTTCACCTTGATCATCTCCACCGCGCCGTGCCCGAGGTCCTCGTTGAGGCGGGCGACGAGCGTCGGGGCGAGCAGGCGCAGATTCGTCGCCCAGGCCGTGGAGTCGCACCGCACGACGAGCACCCGCTCGTCCTCGTCGTACTTCTCCGGCTCGCAGTGCTTGGCCACGTCCTCGCCGACGATCTGCGGCCAGCGGCCCATCACTCCGCCCACCGCCGCCGGGGTCTCCCAGCCGCGCTCGGTGAGGAGCCGGTTGATCGCAGCACCCAGCGCCATGGGGTCGCGCCCGTCCGCGCGCGCGCCGGAGCGCAGGCCGCCGCGCCGTGCCTGCTTCTTCTGCCGCGCCGCGTCCCCACGCGCGCGTGCCTGTTCCTTCGCCGCCCTGAGCGCCACGCGCGCGAGGTCGACGCCGGACGGCTCGGCGGCCTTCTCGGGGGCGGGGTCCTCGTTCGTCATACGCGCTCCACCGCCCCGCCCGACACGGTGTACCGCGTCCCGGTCAGTACATGCGGTACGTCGTCGTCGACCGCGGCCGTCACGAGCACCTGCTCACCGGGGGCGACCAGCTCCGCCAGCCGCTCGCGGCGGCGGGTGTCGAGCTCGGCGAAGACGTCGTCGAGGACGAGCACCGGTTCGTTGCCCTCGGTCCGCAGCAGGTCGTAGGAGGCCAGCCGCAGGGCCAGCGCGTACGACCAGGACTCCCCGTGGGAGGCGTATCCCTTGGCGGGCAACTGGCCGAGTCTGAGCAGCAGATCGTCCCGGTGGGGTCCCACGAGGGTGACGCCCCGCTCGATCTCCTGCTTGCGCGCCTCGGCGAGCGCGGCCGTCAGCTGCTCGTAGAGGTCCTCGCGCGTGTGCGCCTCACCGGGGGCCGACGGCTTGTACTCCAGGGTCACCGGGCCGCCGCCCGGGGCCAGTTGCTCGTAGGCCTTGTCGGCCAGCGGCTGGATCGCGGCGATCAGGTCGAGGCGCTGGGCGAGCAACTCGGCGCCCGCGCGCGCGAGGTGCTGGTCCCAGACGTCGAGGGTGGACAGGTCCATGGAGCGGCCGCCGTGGCGGCGGGCCAGCGCGGCCGACTTCAGCAGGGTGTTGCGCTGCTTGAGGACCCGCTCGTAGTCGGAGCGCACGCCGGCCATGCGCGGGGACCGGGCGGTGACCAGCTCGTCGAGGAAGCGGCGCCGCTCGCCGGGATCGCCCTTGACCAGGGCCAGGTCCTCGGGGGCGAACAGCACGGTCCGTACGATGCCCAGCACGTCACGGGGTCTGACCTGCGACGACCTGTTGATACGGGCGCGGTTGGCCTTGCCGGGGTTCAGCTCCAGCTCGACGAGCTGCTGCCGGTCGCCCTGTCTGACCTGCGCGCGGATGACGGCACGGTCGGCGCCCATGCGCACCAGGGGGGCGTCCGAGGCCACGCGGTGGCTGCCGAGGGTGGCGAGATAGCCGACGGCCTCGACCAGGTTGGTCTTGCCCTGACCGTTGGGGCCGACGAACGCGGTGACACCCGGGTCGAGCGGAACCTCGACCCGGGCGTACGAGCGGAAGTCGGCCAGCGACAGATGCGTGACGTGCATGGTCGTTCGCCGACCTCCCCCTGCGCTCCGGATCCGTGGCCGGGCGGCCGGCGGATCTGTGGATTTCTTCTCGTCCTGTGGATTACTTCGTAGCGTGCGTCACTTGGCGGTGACCGCGTGGCCGCCGAACTGGTTGCGCAGCGCCGCGACCATCTTCATCTGCGGCGAGTCCTCCTGCCGCGAGGCGAACCGCGCGAAGAGGGAGGCCGTGATCGCGGGCAGCGGCACGGCGTGGTCGACCGCGGCTTCCACAGTCCAGCGTCCCTCACCGGAGTCCTGTGCAAAACCCTTCAGCCTGTCGAGGTGCTCGTCCTCGTCGAGGGCGTTCACCGCGAGGTCCAGCAGCCAGGAGCGGATGACGGTGCCCTCCTGCCAGGAGCGGAAGACCTCGCGCACGTCCGTGACCGAGTCGACCTTCTCCAGCAGCTCCCAGCCCTCGGCGTAGGCCTGCATCATCGCGTACTCGATGCCGTTGTGGACCATCTTCGCGAAGTGGCCCGCGCCGACCCTGCCGGCGTGCACCGCGCCGAACGTGCCCTCGGGCTTGAGGGCGTCGAACACCGGCTGCACCGTGGCGACGTGCTCCGCGTCGCCGCCGTACATCAGCGCGTAGCCGTTCTCCAGGCCCCAGACACCGCCCGAGACACCGCAGTCGACGAAGCCGATGCCCTGGGCGGCCAGCTCCTCCGCGTGCTTCTCGTCGTCCGTCCAGCGGGAGTTCCCGCCGTCCACGACGACGTCGCCCGGCTCCAGGAGCTCGGCCAGCTCGTCGATCGTGGACTGGGTGGGCGCACCGGCCGGGACCATCACCCAGACCACGCGCGGACCGCTGAGCTTGCCCACGAGGTCCGCGAGGCTGTGGACATCGGCAAGGTCCGGGTTGCGGTCGTATCCGACGACGGTGTGGCCCGCGCGGCGGATCCGCTCGCGCATGTTGCCGCCCATCTTGCCGAGGCCGACGAGACCGAGCTCCATCAGTTGTTCCTTAGGTTGCTGTGTGGCGTGTGGGGCACGTTCGTACCTGTGTCCGAGCCTAAACCCGGGCCCTCGCGCACAGCTGTGGGCCTACGCGCTCATACGTACGGCCCCACCTGCGGGTTTCCCCAGAGCCGTGGAGTTTCGTCCACGGCCTGTGGACAACGTCCCGGCGCCTCAGCCGCTCAGCCGGACCGGCATGATCAGGTACTTGTAGGCCTCGTCCGCCTCCGCGTCCAGGGCGGGCTTGCCGCTCAGCAGCGCGGGCTTGGTGGACGTCGTGAACGACAGCTGGGCCACCGGGGAGTCGATGGCGCTCAGGCCGTCCAGCAGGAAGGTCGGGTTGAAGGCGATCGAGACGTCGTCGCCCTCCAGCTGGGCGTCGACCCTCTCCACAGCCTGTGCGTCGTCGCTGGAACCGGCCTCCAGGATCAGCACGCCCTGCTCGAAGCTGAGCCGCACCGGGGTGTTGCGCTCGGCGACCAGGGCCACACGCTTGACGGCCTCCACGAAGGGGGCGGTCTCGATCACGGCGACGGAGTTGAACTCCGTCGGGAACAGCGAGCGGTACTTCGGGAGGTCGCCCTCCAGCAGGCGGGTGGTCGTGCGGCGGCCGGCGCCCTCGAAACCGATCAGGCCCTCGCCCGCACCCGAGCCGGAGAGGGCCAGGGTGACGCTGTCGCCGCTCGTGAGTGCCTTGGCGGTGTCCAGGAGCGTCTTGGCGGGCACCAGGGCGACCGCGGACGCCTCGGGGTTCTCCGGCTTCCACAGGAACTCGCGGACCGCGAAGCGGTAGCGGTCGGTGGAGGCCAGGGTGACGGTGTCGCCCTCGATCTCGATGCGCACACCGGTCAGGACGGGGAGCGTGTCGTCACGGCCCGCGGCGATGGCCACCTGCGAGGCGGCGGAGGCGAAGACCTCACCGGGGACGGTGCCGGTCGCGGTCGGCATCTGCGGCAGCGCCGGGTACTCCTCCACAGGCAGGGTGTGGAGGGTGAACCGCGAGGAGCCGCAGACCACGGTCGCCCGTACACCGTCTGTGGAAATCTCCACCGGGCGGTTGGGGAGGGCGCGGCAGATGTCGGCGAGCAGCCGGCCGGAGACGAGGACGGTGCCCTCCTCCTCGACCTCCGCCTCCACGGACACGCGCGCGGAGACCTCGTAGTCGAAGCTGGAGAGGCTCAGAGCGCCGTCCTCGGCCTTCAGCAGGAGGCCGGCGAGGACAGGCGCCGGCGGACGGGCCGGGAGACTGCGTGCCGCCCAGGCCACGGCCTCCGCGAGTACGTCGCGTTCCACCCGGATCTTCACTGTTGCCGCCTCCTGCTGTTGCCGGCGCTGCCCGCCCTGCCTGGCTTTCGTGGTCTGTGTCGGTGTCGTCGGCCCCTGCCGGGGGAAGAACACCGGGGACCAGTCTGACGCACGGCACTGACAGTAGGTGCCTCTCGGGGTCAAGTCGTGACGAGGGGCAGCCGGGCACCGGACGGCGAGTTGTGCACAGCCCCCTCTTCGAAACGAACTTCTCGCTCTCTCTAGTTGGGAGTAGTAGTAGGGGCTGTGGAAACAGTGGATAACCCCGTTTTCCCAGCTCAGAGGCGAGATTTTGTCCACGGGCCCTGTGGGCGGAGGCGGTGGACAACTCCGGGGTTCTGTGGAGAACAAGAAGTTCTGCACACCCCGTGCACAGCCTGAGGCGACTTCTCCCCAGCGCCGTCCCCAGCTTTCCCCACCTTTCCCACAGCCCAACCCGGCACCTTCATGTGACGGCTTTCACTCGACACGGTGAGCAGGCGCGTCACGTTGCCGAACAGTGGACAGCGATGTGGAGAAGACGCCGATCCCTGGGGACAACCGCCCTCTTCCTGTGGGTTGCCGGTGGACAACTTCGTGCACAGCTTGTGGATCACGCGGCTGTCCACAGTCTGTGGAGATCCTTCGTCCACGAATCCACAACCACCTGAGCTGGCTTGATGGTTCTTCAACAGGCTTCCTGTGGACGGCGATCTGGACAACTTCGCAGTCCCCAGGATGTGGACGGGAAAAAGTACCGCGATCTGTGGAGAGAGGCCGTAACCCGGCGGGTAATCGAACAACGGACAACGCGGACAGGAGGGCCGTGGCCGGTGCCGGCACGCGGAAGGGCGCCTCCGGATGTCCTCCGGAGGCGCCCTGGCGACGTGCGTGGAACGTGTCCCCGCGGCTGTCAGCCGTTCTTGATGCGGTTCGTCAGCTCGGTGACCTGGTTGTAGATGGAACGCCGCTCGGCCATCAGATTGCGGATCTTGCGGTCCGCGTGCATCACCGTGGTGTGGTCGCGGCCGCCGAACAGGGCCCCGATCTTCGGCAGGGAGAGATCCGTGAGCTCCCGGCACAGGTACATGGCGATCTGGCGGGCCGTGACCAGCGCGCGGCCGCGCGAGGTGCCGCACAGGTCCTCGACGGTGAGGCCGAAGTAGTCGGCCGTCGCGCTCATGATGGCCGTGGAGGTGATCTCGGGCGCCGAGTCCTCGCCGCCGGGGATCAGGTCCTTGAGGACGATCTCCGTGAGGCCCAGGTCCACCGGCTGCCGGTTGAGCGACGCGAACGCCGTCACCCGGATCAGCGCGCCCTCCAGCTCGCGGATGTTGCGCGAGATCCGGGAGGCGATGAACTCAAGGACCTCCGGCGGGGCGTTGAGCTGTTCCTGCACCGCCTTCTTGCGGAGGATCGCGATCCGCGTCTCCAGCTCGGGCGGCTGGACGTCGGTGATCAGACCCCACTCGAAACGGTTCCGCAGCCGGTCCTCCAGGGTCACCAGCTGCTTGGGCGGCCGGTCGCTGGAGAGCACGATCTGCTTGTTTGCGTTGTGGAGGGTGTTGAAGGTGTGGAAGAACTCCTCCTGCGTCGACTCCTTGTCCGCCAGGAACTGGATGTCGTCGACGAGCAGGATGTCCATCTCGCGGTACCGCTTGCGGAAGCTGTCGCCCTTGCCGTCGCGGATGGAGTTGATGAACTCGTTGGTGAACTCCTCCGAGCTCACGTACCGCACGCGCGTGCCCGGGTACAGGCTGCGCGCGTAGTGCCCGATCGCGTGCAGCAGGTGCGTCTTGCCGAGCCCCGACTCCCCGTAGATGAACAGGGGGTTGTAGGCCTTCGCCGGCGCCTCGGCGACGGCGACCGCGGCCGCGTGCGCGAAGCGGTTGGAGGCGCCGATGACAAAGGTGTCGAAGAGGTACTTCGGGTTCAGCCGCGCCGTGGGCTCACCGGGGCCGGGCGCCGGCGCGGGCTGAGCGGCCAGCGGGCCGGGCGCGCCACTGGCGGGCAGATGGGGGCCGACCGGCCCGCCCCGGTGCACATGCCCGGTGCCGGTCCGCTGCTCGGGCAGCTCGCGGCGCGCGTCGCGCTGGTCGTAGTCCGGGCGGGGCTGGTCGTAGTCCGGGCGGGGCTGGTCGTAGTCGGAGCGCTGCGTGTCGTACGGCGGGCGCTCCATCGACTGCGGGCGGTAGTCCTGGGACGGCGGTGCGTACGCGTCCTGGACCGGGGGCCCGTAGGAGTCCTGGACCGGCGAGCCGTACGAGTCCTGGGCGGACGCCCCGTAGGAGTCCTGGCGCGGTGATGCGTACGGGTCCCGCTCGGGGAAGCCGAGACGCTGTTGCTGCCAGCTGTACTCGTCCTGCGAAGGGCGCGGCCAGGACCCTGGCTCGGGGCGCTGGTACTCCGAGGGGTAGGCCGGGCGCGCGGTGGGCAGCTGCTCCCCACGGTCTCCGCGGTCTCCGCGGTCTCCGCGGTCTCCGCGGTCTCCGCGGTCTCCGCGGGGACCGGGCAGCTGGTCGTCGGGGAGCTGCTCGGGGCGGCCGGACCGGTGCTCGTCGGCACGGTGGCGGCCGTAGCCCTCGTACTGCCCGGACGGGAGTTCGGGCTCCTCGTAGCGCGACTGGGGGCGGGCCGGGGCCGGCGGGGCGGGCGGCTCGCCGGCGGAGTCGTCGACGGTGATCGCGATGCGGATCGGCCGGCCGCACTCGCGGCTCAGCGTCTCGCTCACGATGGGGGCGAGGCGGCCTTCGAGCACGCCCTTGGCGAATTCGTTCGGTACGGCGAGCAGCGCGGTGTCGGCGACCAGCGCGAGCGGCTGGCAGCGGCGGATCCAGTGCTCGTCCTTGGTCTCCACACCCTGCCCGCGGCCCTCACCGAGAAGTTGCTCGAGTACGCGTGGCCACACTGCGGCAAGATCGGCAGGTACGTCAGCCACAGGGCACGCTCTCTCACGGGTCCCACGAACGTGTGGTTGTGGGACGGGTCGGGATGGAAATGGGGTGGAGCCCAAGAAGAAGGGATCACAGGAACGAATCGGAGTTCAGCCACGGTAGTCAGCGCGGCCCGTGCGGTTCAAGTTGTTGTCCCCAGCCTGTGGATAGTGTCTCTCAGTGACCGCTGGTTTGACCGGATGGCGTAGCCCCGCGTACCGTAACCAGGTCGAGTTGTCGATGGCTGCTGCCGCCTGCCTCCGATGGGCACAGATCGCGTCAGGTGATCGGGAAGCGGTGCACTCGGGCGTTACTGCGAGCTACTCGTGGGCGCACGGTGACAGCCAGCACGGCACCCGCCACCACCGATTTGATTTCTGGAGCCCCCGAGTGAGCAAGCGCACCTTCCAGCCGAACAACCGTCGTCGCGCCAAGACCCACGGCTTCCGGCTGCGTATGCGCACCCGTGCCGGCCGCGCGATTCTCGCGTCCCGCCGCAGCAAGGGTCGCGCCCGCCTGTCCGCCTGATCACGGTCAGGTCATGCCGTCGTGCTGCCCACCGAGAACCGGCTGAGGCGGCGCGAGGACTTCGCGACCGCGGTACGACGGGGGCGCCGGGCGGGCCGCCCGTCCCTCGTCGTCCATCTTCGTAGCGGTTCCACGGACCCGCACGCACCCGGGGAGAGTGCTCCCCCGACGCGTGCGGGTTTCGTCGTGAGCAAAGCCGTGGGGGGAGCGGTCGTACGCAACAAGGTCAAGCGCAGACTGCGTCATCTGATGCGGGACCGAGTAGCCCAGTTGCCCCCCGGTAGCCTGGTAGTCGTACGAGCGCTGCCCGGTGCGGGCGACGCCGACCATGCACAACTGGCCCGAGACCTGGATGCCGCCATGGAGCGGCTGCTGGGAGGGGGCGCGCGATGAAGTACCCGCTGCTGGCTCTGATCAAGCTGTACCAGTGGACGATCAGTCCACTGCTGGGGCCGGTCTGCAAGTACTACCCGTCGTGTTCCCACTACGGCTACACGGCCATCGACCGGCATGGTGCGATCAAGGGCACGGCACTCACCGCCTGGCGCATCCTTCGGTGCAATCCGTGGTCGCTGGGCGGCGTGGACCATGTCCCGCCGCGCAAGCGCCCGCGGTGGCACGAAATGCTGCGCAACACCTGGCGTGCACGCAAGGGCGGGTCCTCCGCCGCCGAATCGGCCACCGAAGGCAGCGATCCTTCGAGCCCGGCCGCAGAGACCTCGTCCCATGTCCAAGGAGCATGATTAGTGGACACGATTGCCAGCCTCTTCAGCTTCATCACGACACCCGTCTCATGGGTCATCGTCCAGTTCCACTCGGTGTACGGGAAGATCTTCGGTCCCGACACGGGCTGGGCCTGGGGCCTGTCCATCGTGTCCCTGGTGATTCTGATCCGTATCTGTCTGATCCCGCTCTTCGTGAAGCAGATCAAGGCGACCCGGGCCATGCAGACGCTGCAGCCCGAGATGAAGAAGATCCAGGAGCGCTACAAGAGCGACAAGCAGCGCCAGTCCGAAGAGATGATGAAGCTGTACAAGGAGACGGGCACCAACCCGCTCTCCTCGTGCCTTCCCATCCTGGCGCAGTCGCCGTTCTTCTTCGCCCTGTACCACGTGCTCAACGGCATCGCGACGGGCAAGACGATCGGCGTCATCGACGATCAGCTGCTCGCCAGCGCCCGTAAGGCGCACATCTTCGGTGCCCCGCTCGCCGCGAAGTTCACGGACAGCTCCGACAAGGTCGCGGCGCTCGGCGCCACCCTGACCGACGTCCGCGTCGTCACCGCGATCATGATCGTCCTGATGTCTGCGTCGCAGTTCTACACGCAGCGCCAGCTGATGACGAAGAACGTCGACACCACCGTGAAGACGCCGTTCATGCAGCAGCAGAAGATGCTGATGTACGTCTTCCCGGTCATGTTCGCCGTCTTCGGCATCAACTTCCCGGTCGGTGTCCTCGTCTACTGGCTGACCACCAACGTGTGGACCATGGGCCAGCAGATGTACGTCATCCACAACAACCCGACCCCGGGTTCCAAGGCCCAGGCCGCCTACCTGGAGCGCCTGACCAAGCACGTCACGCACCACGGCAAGACCCGCCGGCGCAGCGAGCGCACGATCATCAAGGCGATCGTCACCAAGGGCCGTGACCGCAACGAGTTCGAGCGCAAGTTCATCAACGCCCTGAACAAGGCGGGTCTCGCGGCTCAGGCCGACGGCACCGTGGTGCAGAGCGACAACGCCGCCGCTGCCCAGACCGTGGCCGAGGACGGTACGCCGACGACCGGCGCCGCCCCCAAGCGCCAGCAGCCCAAGCGCCAGTCGAAGTCCCAGCGTCAGTCCGGTGGTACGAAGCCGGCCGACTCCGGATCTCCGACATCGCTGAGCAAGTCCGGCGAGCCCGAGGACGCCAAGCCGGAAGCGGCTGCCAAGAAGACCACTTCGCAGCCCGGCAGCGGCGCTCGCAGCAAGGCCCAGTCCGGGCAGCGCAAGGGCCCGCAGCGCCCCAAGTCCCCGTCCAAGAAGTAAGAAGGAGCCCATCCCGTGACGGAAGGCACCACCTCCGCTGCTGCCGAGGGTGCAGACACCCTGTCCCGCCTGGAGCAGGAGGGCGAGATCGCGGCGGACTACCTCGAGGGTCTGCTGGACATCGCCGATCTCGACGGCGACATCGACATGGACGTCGAGGCCGACCGCGCCGCTGTCTCGATCATCAGCGACGCGGGCGGCCGAGACCTGCAGAAGCTGGTCGGCCGTGACGGCGAGGTGCTGGAGGCCCTCCAGGAGCTCACGCGACTGGCCGTGCACCGGGAAACCGGCGATCGCAGCCGGCTGATGCTGGACATCGCGGGATACCGCGCCAAGAAGCGTGCCGAGCTCTCAGAGCTGGGCGCCAAGGCGGCCGCCGACGTCAAGAACACCGGCGAGCCGGTGAAGATGAAGCCCATGACCCCGTTCGAGCGCAAGGTCGTGCATGACGCGGTCAAGGCCGCGGGGCTGCGCAGCGAGTCCGAGGGCGAGGAGCCGCAGCGCTTCGTCGTCGTGCTGCCCGCCTGATCGGTTCGTACGTTCCCCGGCCCCGTCTGTAGCGCAGACGGGGCCGAACTTTGTCAGCCTGATAGTTCTGGTGGCCGGCGCCGAGCGCGCCCGTGCGGTACGGAAGGACGGTTCCCGTGACGGAGGCAGCGGAGCTTCCCCCCGCGCCCGAGCAGGCGCGTGAGGTGTTCGGCGATCGCTTCGCGGACGCGGTCCGCTATGCGGAGCTGCTCGCTGAGGCGGGCGTGCAGCGCGGTCTGATCGGGCCGCGCGAGGTGCCCCGCCTGTGGGAGAGGCACCTGCTGAACTGTGCGGTGCTGTCCGAGGTCGTGCCCGAGGGCGTGACCGTGTGCGATGTCGGCTCGGGCGCCGGCCTGCCGGGCATCCCCCTGGCCCTCGTCCGCGAGGACCTGAAGATCACGCTGCTGGAGCCCCTGCTCCGTCGGACGAACTTCCTCACCGAGGTCGTGGAGCTGCTGGGCCTGGATCATGTGACGGTGGTGCGCGGCCGCGCGGAGGAGGTTCTGGGCAAGATCCCGACGGTGCACGTCGTGACGGCACGGGCTGTGGCGCCGCTGGACCGTCTGGCCACCTGGGGCATCCCCCTGCTGCGGCCGTACGGCGAGATGCTCGCCCTCAAGGGCGACACGGCCGAGGAGGAGCTCAAGAGTGCGGCCACGGCACTGAGCAAGCTCGGTGCCGTGGAGACGTCGATCCTCCATGTGGGCGAGGGCGTGGTCGATCCGCTGTCCACCGTGGTGCGGGTCGAAGTCGGGGAGAGCCCGGGTGGTGTGCGCTTCGCCGCGAAGAAGGCCAAGGCCGCTCGTGCCGGACGGGTACGACGGCGCCGCTGATCCGAGCTGACGACGAGACGTACTCCACACAAGCTGCCAAACCGACACACGCCGGAGTGTCGCGACAGTTCGGCCACCGCCGCTGTGCATCGTGTTTCACGTGAAACGTCGCTCACTGCTGCACGGCATCATCAGTCGCGGACGCGCCGCGGCCGAACCCCGCGACCGCAAGCCTCTCGGGTCATTGGAAGAGGCGCCCACCGGTGGCGCTCGGGCCCCCGTGAGGGGCACGGAGTTGTCCACAGAGGTGGATTTCTCCACAGAAGAACAGGCCTCACTGGTTCGCGACCCCGAAGACATGGGAGGCTCTGTTCATTGCGAGCCTGAAGTCGAGGAGAGTGAATCCTTGCGGTCCGACGCCAACATCGCGGGACCGATGACCGATCCGGTCCCTGGTCCCCGTACCGAGTCACTCGGGGAGGATGTTTCACGTGAAACACCGCCCCCGATGGACGACACCCCGATCGGTCGTGCTGCCCAATTGGCAGTGGAGGCTCTGGGCCGTGCCGGCGAGGGCCTGCCACGGCCCGAGCAGACACGCGTCATGGTCGTCGCCAATCAGAAGGGTGGCGTGGGCAAGACGACGACGACTGTCAATCTTGCCGCCTCCCTGGCCCTGCACGGCGGCCGTGTCCTGGTGATCGACCTCGACCCACAGGGCAACGCATCCACCGCGCTGGGGATCGACCATCACGCCGAAGTTCCTTCCATCTACGACGTTCTGGTCGAGAGCAGGCCCCTCGCAGAGGTGGTCCAGCCCGTCCCGGATGTCGAAGGTCTGTTCTGTGCCCCCGCCACGATCGATCTCGCCGGTGCGGAGATCGAGCTGGTGTCCCTGGTGGCGCGGGAGAGCCGGTTGCAGCGGGCCATTCAGGCCTACGAGCAGCCTCTGGACTACATCCTGATCGACTGCCCTCCGTCGCTGGGCCTGCTGACGGTCAACGCGCTGGTGGCTGGAGCAGAGGTACTCATCCCGATCCAGTGCGAGTACTACGCGCTGGAGGGCCTGGGGCAGCTGCTGCGGAACGTCGACCTGGTGCGGGGGCACCTCAACCCCAACCTGCATGTATCGACGATCCTGCTCACCATGTACGACGGCCGGACGCGTCTTGCGTCCCAGGTCGCGGACGAGGTGCGCAGCCACTTCGGCGAAGAGGTGCTGCGGACGAGCATTCCCCGCTCGGTCCGTATCTCCGAGGCGCCGAGCTACGGACAGACAGTGCTGACCTACGATCCGGGTTCGAGCGGTGCGCTGTCCTACCTTGAGGCAGCACGAGAAATCGCGTTGAAGGGCGTCGGCGTGGCGTACGAGGCGCCGCATGCCCATATCGGCGCCCAGAGCGATCCCAGCATGGTGGAGGGTATTCAGTGAGCGAGCGACGGAGGGGTTTGGGCCGTGGTCTCGGCGCACTGATCCCTGCTGCACCGACGGAGAAGACACCGGCCCCGGCTGCGACGGGGGGCGCTGGTTCCGCGTCCCCGTCGTCGGTGCTGGCGAACGATCGCGGGGTGGCCGCGGCGAAGGTGGCTACCCTGCCGCCTGTTTCACGTGAAACCGAGGAGCCGTCGGTCAACGGCTTCGCGGAGACTCCCGCCCCGCCCATGGGCGCCCATTTCGCGGAGATCCCGCTCGACTCCATCACGCCGAACCCGCGTCAGCCGCGTGAGGTCTTCGACGAGGACGCGCTGCAGGAACTGGTCACCTCCATCAAGGAGGTCGGTCTCCTCCAGCCCGTCGTCGTCCGGCAGCTGAACGCCAACCGCTACGAGCTCATCATGGGCGAGCGGCGCTGGCGGGCCTGCCGTGAGGCCGGCCTTGAGGCGATCCCGGCGATCGTGCGGGCCACGGACGACGAGAAGCTCCTGCTGGACGCCCTCCTGGAGAACCTGCACCGGGCCCAGCTGAACCCGCTGGAAGAGGCCGCGGCCTACGACCAGCTCCTGAAGGACTTCAACTGCACACATGACCAGCTGGCCGACCGTATCGGTCGCTCCCGTCCGCAGGTCTCCAACACTCTGCGTCTGCTGAAGCTCTCACCCGCCGTCCAGCGACGGGTGGCCGCCGGTGTTCTGTCCGCCGGTCACGCCAGGGCGCTGCTCTCCGTCGAGGACTCGGAGGAGCAGGACCGGCTGGCTCATCGGATCGTCGCCGAGGGCCTGTCGGTGCGGGCCGTCGAGGAGATCGTGACCTTGATGGGCTCGCGGCCGCAGACCACTCAGCGCTCCAAGGGCCCGCGGGCCGGCGCCCGGGTCTCCCCGGCGTTGACGGACCTCGCGACCCGTCTCTCGGACCGTTTCGAGACGCGGGTGAAGGTCGACCTGGGGCAGAAGAAGGGCAAGATCACGGTCGAGTTCGCCTCCATGGAGGACCTCGAGCGGATCCTCAGCTCCCTCGCTCCGGGCGAGGGACCAGTCCTGCAGAAAAGTCTCCTGGACGGCGAGTCCGAGGAGACCGAGGAGTAGAAGGCCGCCGGCCGGCGAGGTGATGCACGTGTCCGGCCACCAGAGCAGGCCGTGTCCGGTGTGTACCGGAACACGGCCTGCTCTTTGCTTTCAGGCGGTATCGATGCAATCCCCTGGTGGATACGATGCGTTCGGGTATGGCGCATCCCACCTGGCAATACCTCTGAGAGGGAGGCAGGGGCCATGCGAACGATGAGCCGCACCGGACTGGTGAGCGCGGGCCTGGGGCTGGGCGCGGTCGGCGGCTTCGTCGGCAGCCTCCTCAGGGAACGGAGCGCTCTGACGGCCGCCCGCGACGCCGTGGGCGAGGGAAGCGAGGAACAGGCTTCATGGGGCGTCGGCTCGTACCGCTCACGCTGGACAACCTTCCGGACCTCCCCAACCGTTGCCGGGCGTGCGTCTTCTGGGAGTTGGACCCAGTCAGCGGTGAGGCCGCGGTAAAGGCGGGCACGTCCGCACTGGAGAAGGAAGCGTGGATCTCGGCGGTCCTGCTGGACTGGGGATCATGCGGTCGGGTCGTCTACGTCGACGATGTACCGGTCGGCTTCGTCCTCTACGCCCCTCCGGCCTATGTGCCCCGCTCGACCGCGTTCCCCACCAGTCCCGTCTCTCCGGACGCGGTACAGCTCATGACCGCGTTCATCATGCCGGGTCACCAGGGACAGGGGCTCGGGAGAGTGATGGTCCAGACGGTCGCCAAGGATCTGCTGCGGCGTGGCTTCAAGGCGATCGAGGTCTTCGGGGATGCCCGGTGGAAAGAACCCGCGTGCATGTTGCCGGCCGACCATCTTCTGGCCGTGGGCTTCAAGACGGTCCGTCCCCACCCGACACACCCTCGCCTCAGGCTGGAGCTGCGGACGACCCTCTCCTGGAAGGAAGACGTGGAGATGGCACTCGACCGGCTGTTGGGGGCGGTGCAGAAGGAGCCGGTGCTGAGACCGCTGTGAAAGGCGTCCGGGCAAGCGAAGGGGCCAACCCCACGGGGTTGGCCCCTTCGTGTTTCACGTGAAACATCGCCGCCCGTTCGACGGGCTCCGGCCGACTACTCGGCGATGAAGGTCTCCAGGTCGCGGACGATCGCGGCCTTGGGCTTCGCACCGACGATGGTCTTGGCGACCTCGCCGCCCTGGTAGACGTTGAGCGTCGGGATGGACATGACGCCGTACTTGGCGGCCGTACCCGGGTTCTCGTCGATGTTGAGCTTGACGACCTCGATCTTGTCGCCGTACTCGGCGGCGATCGCCTCGAGGGACGGCGCGATCTGGCGGCACGGGCCGCACCAGGCGGCCCAGAAGTCCACCAGTACGGGCTTGTCGCTCTTGAGGACGTCCTGCTCGAAGGAGTCGTCGGTCACGTTCTTCAGGGTGCCGGCCACGGCGGGCTCCTTAACTGGTTGGTGCGTGAGGCGGATGGTGAGGATCAGACAGAGGTCTTCTCGGGCTCGGCCTGCTCCTCGTCCGCGAGGGCGGCGAGGAAGCGCTCGGCGTCGAGGGCGGAGGAGCAGCCGGTGCCGGCCGCGGTGATGGCCTGGCGGTAGGTGTGGTCGACCACGTCACCGGCGGCGAAGACACCCGTCAGGTTCGTGCGGGTCGAGGGAGCGGCGACCTTGAGGTAGCCCTCCGCGTCGAGGTCGAGCTGGCCCTTGAAGAGTTCGGTGCGCGGGTCGTGGCCGATGGCGATGAACAGCCCGGTGACCGCCAGGTCCGACAGTTCGCCGGTCTTGATGTTGCGCAGCTTCAGCCCGGAGAGCTTCGGGTCGCCCTGGATCTCGGCGACCTCGCTGTCCCACACGAACTTGATCTTCGGGTCGGCGAGGGCGCGCTCCTGCATCGCCTTGGAGGCGCGCAGGGTGTCCCGGCGGTGGACGATGGTCACGGACTTGGCGAAGCGGG
Source organism: Streptomyces sp. NPDC101225 (assembly GCF_044767585.1). Lineage (NCBI taxonomy): Bacteria > Bacillati > Actinomycetota > Actinomycetes > Kitasatosporales > Streptomycetaceae > Streptomyces > Streptomyces sp. NPDC101225. The sequence goes on along the minus strand of NZ_JBIWOE010000016.1, from coordinate 96,415 downwards.
AGAGGAAGGTCGCCTCCTCCATCGCGGTGTCACCGCCGCCGATGACGGCGATGTCCTGGTCCTTGAAGAAGAAGCCGTCACAGGTGGCGCACCAGGAGACACCGCGCCCGGAGAGCGCGTCCTCGTTCGGCAGGCCGAGCTTGCGGTGCTGGGAGCCGGTGGTGACGATGACGGCCTTCGCCTTGTGGACGGTGCCCGAGGTGTCGGTGACGGTCTTGATCTCACCGGTCAGGTCGACGGAGACGATGTCGTCCGGGACGAGCTCGGCGCCGAACCGCTCGGCCTGGGCCCGCATGTTGTCCATGAGTTCGGGGCCCATGATGCCGTCCCGGAAGCCCGGGAAGTTCTCCACGTCGGTGGTGTTCATCAGGGCGCCACCGGCGGTGACGGCGCCCTCGAACACCAGCGGCTTCAGCGACGCGCGCGCGGTGTAGAGCGCCGCCGTGTAGCCGGCGGGCCCGGAGCCGATGATGATCACGTTACGGACGTCGCTCACGGCTTGATTCCTCGTCTCTGGACTGCGTCGTCGGACCGGAGGGAGCCTCTCTCGAAGCTCTCACCCCACCCAACGGATCCTAAGGGGCGCGCATTCCCGCTGTGTCCGGGCACACGGGCCGCCACACCGTAGGGGATACCACGCATCGACAGGACCAGGCGTGTGCGTTCAGGGACGGGTGTAGGAGTGCTTCAGGAGGACCTTCGCCTTGGCGGACGACGGATGGGTCACACACGTCGCGTCGACGATGTACGCGTTCACCCGCGTGGCGGCGGACGGGTCCGGCATCACGACGAGGAGCGCGTCCGTCCCTTGGTAGGTCCCCTGCCGGGTGGCGAGCGCCGGATCGGTCCGTCCGATCCCCTTCTGGACGCAGGGCGGGACCGTGGGCTCCTTGAAGACCTTGGGCTGGTTGGTGCCGCCCTCCACGCCGAGGCTGTGCGGAGCGTGGGAGCCGCTCCCCGAACCCTGGTCCTTGAGGAGACCGGCGATCTGGTTCCCCAGCTTGCCCTCCGAGAAGGTGTCCGCAGGGGCGGACGGCCGGCCCTGAGCCTGGGACTGCGGATCGCTGTCGTCCAGCGTCGACAGCAGGACGGAGCCGAGGCCCAGTGCGGCGACGGTGAAGACAGTGCCCAGAACGGCGATCCTGCGGCGACCGCTCCGCTTGCGCTCGTGGTGCTTGCGGCCCGGACCGGTGGTGGAGGCACGGGCGTGGCCTACGGGACGGCCCCCCGTGGATGTTTCACGTGAAACATGCGGGCCGTCTCCGGTGTCACTCGTAGGAGGGGACGCGTCGACGAGCGCCGGAGCGTCCGTGTCACCGGACGCCGTTGCGGTCAGCGGCGCCTCGGCGGCGAGGGCGGCATCGATGCGCTCGGCGACCTCCGCGGGCATGTGCGCCGGTCCCGGCAGGGAACCGAGCAGGCCCCGGATCTCCTCCAGCGACGCGTACACGTCCGCGCACAGCTCGCACGCGTCCAGGTGCTGCCGGATGTCGGCGGTCCGGGACGGCTCGAGCAGTCCTTCGGTGAGGTCGGAGATCTCGGTGACGTCCGGGTGCCCGGCCATGTCCGTCGTGGATGTCACGCTCGCCCACCTCCGCCCTTCACAGCAGCTGAATCGCTCGGCCCGGTATCGCGTGGACCGTGGGTCGGCGGCCCCGCTGCCGGTGGGACGGATGTCCCCTGCGTCCGGTTCCGCCCTGCACCCCGTTCCTTTCCTTCGCCGGAGTTCTGCGGTCGCAGATGGGTGAGCAGCGGCAGCAGTCTGGCTCTGCCACGGGCGCATCGGCTCTTCACCGTGCCGGTCGGCACATCGAGCAGGCGCGCGGCCTCGGCGACCGGATACCCCTGCATGTCCACCAGGACGAGGGCGGCGCGCTGGTCGGGAGGGAGCGTGCCGAGAGCTTCCAGCAGCTGACGGTGCAGATCATTGCGCTCGGCCGGTGCCGATGCCTCCTCGTGCGGCTCCAGCAGCTGCTCCAGCCGCTCGGTGTCGTCGACCGGGGAGGTCTTCCGTGAGGCTGCTTTCCGCGCACGGTCGAGGCAGGCGTTCACCGTGATCCGGTGCAGCCACGTCGTGACGGCCGACTGCCCCCGGAAAGTGTGGGCGGCCCGGTAGGCGGACACCAGGGCGTCCTGGACGGCGTCAGCGGCTTCCTCGCGGTCCCCCAGCGTCCGGAGGGCCACGGCCCAGAGGCGGTCGCGATGACGCCGCACGAGCTCACCGAAGGCGTCCGGGTCGCCCTTCACATGGCGGGCCAGGAGGTCCTGATCGCTTGCGTCGCCGTATGCGGTGTCATCTGCCATCGGACCCCCTCCCCTGGGATGCGGTGCCTGATCAGCCGGTGAACTTCACGTCCGTGACGGCCTGCTTGTAGCCGGCGCCGCTGTAGCTGTCCTGGGGCGCCTTCGGCACGTCCGTGATCCACAGCAGCACGTACTGGGTCTTGACCTTGTTCGAGGCCTTCACCGTGAGAGAGGTGCCACTCGTGGTGGCGGTTCCGATCTCCTTCATCCCGTCGACCGACGTCGAGGGGGACAGGGAGTCGGTGGCGTACAGGTGGACCGTGGTGTGGTCGCCCGCGTACCGAAGCCCTATGGTCGCCGTCGCGATCGTCTGAGGAGAGCCGAGCTGGTAGACGATGCCCACGCCCGGCTTGTACGGAGCCAGCTTGGGACCGGAGTTGTAGCTCTTCGTCCGCCAGAAGGTGGAGCTGCTGCCGTCGTACGTCTGCTTGACGTCCTCAGGAGCCTGGAGGGACCCCTCGGCGGCGTACTCCTGGGCGTTGTCGATCTTGAGCGGTTTGACCGGCGCCTGCTTGCCGCCGCTCTTGTCGTTGCCGTCGGTGGTCTGGGTCTTGTGCGTGTCGTCGGACTGGTTGCCGTTGTCCATGAGGGCGTCCGCCAGCTGCCAGCTGCCCAGACCCAGGGCCGCGATCAGAAGGGCCGACACGGCCCACTTCAGCGCCTTGCCCGTACGGCTCTGCAGCGGGGCCGGGGGCGCCGGCACCGGCTGCGTGACACCGGGGTGCGGTGCCGGACGGCCGTACGTGCCCTGCTGGTAGGTGGTGCGCTGGTACTCCGGGGGTGCCGCGAAGGTGGACTCCGGCGGGCGGATGCGGGGCATCTCACCGATCGCCTTCACCAGCTCCTCCGGCGTCGTGCACGGCGACTCGTGCCGCGAGGCGGTCGCCCCGTCGTTGGCGAGCGCGCGCATGGAGAGCTCGGACAGACCGCGGTGGACATTGGCCCGCACCTGGTCGGGTGCGATCAGGCCGACGTCCTTGGGCAGCCCCGACAGGCCGTAGGCGTCGCTCTCGTACGGCCAGCGCTGTGTGAGTCCCGCGTACAGCAGGGCGCCGATGGCTTCCGTGTCGGTGCGCTGCGGCGTCGCGGAACTGATGCCGCGCAGCGCGGCACTCACGGCGAGGCCACGGATGCGCCACTGACCACTGGAGGTACGCAGCACGGCGTTGGGGTTCAGCCGCAGATGGGCCAGGCCCTCGCGATGAGCGGCCGCCATCGCCGAGCCGATCTGGTTGACCATCTGGTAGGCGTCGTGCGGCTCCATGGGGCCGGTGGCGATCAGGGTGGTCAGCTCGACGGCGTCGGGCAGCCACTCGTGGACCACGTAGACGAGTTCGTTCTCCTCGACGGCGTCCAGTACCTGGACGAAGCGAGGATCGCCGAGCAGCGCCGCGGAACGGGCCGCGGCCAGTACCGAACGCGCCCGCGCATGGTCCGCGGGCAGAAGATGAACGCCGACGGCACGTCGAAGCTTCTCGTCCACGGCACGCCAGCTGCTGAATCCGTCCAGACGGGTGACGCACTCCTCGAGCCGGTACCGTCTGGCAAGTTTGTGGCCACTGTGCAGCTCGAGTGGTGAGGCCTTCTCAGGACCCTCGGTCCCGCCGCTCCCCTGTGCCTCGTCGATCTCCGTGTCCCGCTCCCGGTTCTGGGCCACCCCGTCGGCCGTGGACTGGTCCGCCTCTGCGGTCAGCGGCTCGTCACCGCTGTTGTCTGCCACGTCGACGGCAGCCGTGCTCCGTTCCGCCACCGTCGTTCCTGCCTCCCCATTCCTTGCGCGCCGACCGACTTCCGTGCGCGCCGTCCGACGCCGAAACCAATTGTGCCCACAGTCCGCCGCTATGCACGACACACGGTGGCGGACGATGGTTGTGCGCGTACCCCTCTGTCAGCGACCCAGACGTCCGCGCACCATGCCGACCAGCGAGTTCAGCTCCTCGATACGCATCTTGCGGGCGGCGACGAAGAAGATCCCGAGCAGAACCGCTCCGCCGACCAGCAGCGCGGCAAAGGATCCGACGACACCCTGGCCCAGTGTGTGGCCGATCTCGTAACAGGCCGCGCCGCTGAGGAGCGCCGCCGGCACCGAGGCGATGGCGAGCCGCGCGTACGTCCGCAGGACGCGGGCGCCGTCCAGATCGCCGTCCAGCCGCTTGCGCAGCCGGTTCCAGGCCACACCGACGCCGATGGCGTAGGCGAGACCGTACGAGGCGGCCATGCCGGCCACGGCCCAGCGCGCCGGCAGCGCCACGTAGCAGAGCACCGAGGCGCCCGCGTTGACGGCGGCCACGATGACCGTGTTGTAGAAGGGCGTGCGGGTGTCCTCGTAGGCGTAGAACGCACGCAGGACGACGTACTGCACCGAGTACGGGATCAGGCCGAGCGCGAAGGCCATCAGCATGTAGCCCATGTTGGTGGCTTCGCTGGTGCCCGAGGAGCCGAAGATCAGCGTGCACATCGGGATGCCGAGGGCGAGGAAGCCGAAGGCGATCGGCACGATGGCGACGGCCGTGGTGCGCAGGCCCTGCGAGACGTCGTCGCGTACGGCGCCGCTGTCGCTCTCGGCGGCGGAGCGCGAGATCCGCGGCAGCAGGGCCGCCATCAGGGACACCGTGATGATGGCCTGCGGCAGACCCCAGATCAGCTGGGCGTTGGCGTAGGCGGCGAAGCCCGTTCCGTCGACGGGTGACTTCTTGCCCGCGGCGGTGGACAGCTGCGTGACGACGATGGCTCCGGCCTGGTTGGCGAGGACGAACAGGACCGTCCACTTGGCGAGCGTGACGGCCTTGCCGAGGCCGTGGCCCCGCCAGTCGAACCGCAGGCGCAGCCGGAACCCGGTCTCGCGCAGGTAAGGGATCATCGCCAGTGCCTGGACGACCAGGCCGAGCAGCACGCCGATGCCGAGGAGCCGCTGCCCCTCCGGCGGGATGGTGGAGACCTTCATGCCGGAGTCGGCCGCGGTGCCGTAGACCCAGATGAACATGCCGAGCGTCACGATGATGACGACGTTGTTCAGGACCGGCGTCCACATCATCGCGCCGAACTTCCCGCGGGCGTTGAGGACCTGGCCCATCACCACGTGGACGCCCATGAAGAAGATCGAGGGCAGGAAGTAGCGGACGAAGGTGACGCTGACCTCGTTGGCCGCGGGATCGCCGGCGACCGAGTCGGACAGCAGGCGGATCAGGAGCGGGGCTCCGAGGACCGCCAGCACCGTGAGGCCGCCCAGCGCGACCATGACCAGGGTCAGCAGCCGGTTGGCGTAGGACTCGCCGCCGTCCTCGTCCTCCTTCATCGCGCGCACCAGCTGCGGCACGAAGACCGAGTTCAGTCCGCCGCCGACGGTGAGGATGTAGATCATCGTCGGCAGCTGGTAGGCAACCTGGAAGGTGTCACCGAGCAGGCCGACGCCGAGCGCCGAGACGATCAGCGCGGAGCGGATGAAGCCCGTCAGGCGGGAGACCATCGTGCCCGCCGCCATCACGGCGCTCGACTTGAGCAGGCTTCCGGCCTTTCCGCCCTTCTGCGCGGGGACGGGCGCGGGGGCCGCGGCGGGCGCGGCGCCGAGATTCAGGGTCTGGTCGGCCGCCGGTACGGGGGCGTTCGGCGCACGGTACTGCGGCGCCTGTGCCGGTCCGCCCGGGGCAGGCGCCGGGCCCGGCACCGACGGAGTGTCCGACGGCAGGTAGCCGCTGCCCTGCTGCTGGTCGCGGAAGAGGTGCGCGAAGGCGTCCGGCTCCTGGTGCTCCTCGCCGGCCTGGGTGACCAGGTCGTCGACGCCCACGAACTGGGTTCTGCGGGGATCGTCGCCGTACGGCAGGTACTGCTGGCCGGGGCCGTCCGGTTCCGGCGCGGGCGTCTGGGCCCAGACACGCGGGTCGGGCGCGTACGGGGACTGCGGCGGCGGGGAGTACAGCGGCTGCTGCGGCTGCTGCGTGCCCGGGGGCGGCGGAGGGTGCGCGGCGCGGTCGTAGAGGGCCTCGGCGACCGGGTCCTGCGCGGAGAGGTCCTGTGCGCGGTAGGGGTCCTGGTCGTACGCGTCCTGGAGGTACATGTCGGCGGGCGGCTGCTGCTGCGCCTGGCCGTGCTCGGGCCGCGGACCCTCGGGTGGACCCGAGTCGCCCGCGGACCGGCCGCGGTCACCGTCGTACGGCGCGTTCATGGTTACCCCACCTCATCGTCCCGGGCCCACCGGCCACGCATCCTCAACGGTCCACTCTCTCACCCGTGCCGGACGGGTCGGCGCTTTCGGATGCGGTGTCCGGTGTCGGGTCACTCGGCTGCTCGGGCTCGTCCGCCCGGCCGTCGACGCCGGACTCCTCAGTGAGACGGTCGTTCGGGCCCTCGGGGTTCTCAGGCCCTTCAGCGGCCTCGCCCGCCTCGTCGGGGCCGTCGTCCTCGGCCTCGCGGGCGGCCGCCCGCTTGCGCTGCGTGTACATGCGGAAGCCGGCGAGGACCAGCAGGAGGAAGCCGCCGCCGATGACCAGCATCACGGTGGCCGTGAACTCGGTGACCTTGACGTCGAACGTGACGGCCTGGCCGTACTCCTGGCCGTCCTCCGTGTACAGCTGGGCGACCAGCGTCGCCTGTCCGTTGGCCTTGGCCGAGGTGGTGAACTTCACCGTCTGGCTGTGCCCGCCGGCGACCGTCACGGGCTGCTCGTCGTAGGCGTGACCGCCCACCTGGAGGCGGGTGGGGTTCGTCGAGGTGAGGCGCAGCACCAGGTGGCCGACGCCTTGGACCAGGTTGTTCTGGACGGTCACGGGGATCGTGGCGCTGCGTCCGGACAGCTTGGTGGGGGACTTGTCGATCAGCTTGACCTGGCCCGCCAGAACGTTGAGGTGCTCTTCCACGTTGGTGCGGAAGCTCTGCGCCGCTTCCGGGCGGCCGCGCCACGACGTGGACATCCCGCGGTTCGTCGCCCGTCCGAACGGCGTCACCACCCGGGACTCGTCGGAGAGGACCACCCTGAAGTTGTCGAGCTTGTCCTGCGTGGCCGCGATCGCCTCGAAGGCCGCACGCGGCAGCTCCTGCTTGCGCAGAGAGGAGGGGTACGCGGCGGTCGACGGCACCTTCGTCGTGGCACCCGGGTCCGGCTTGGCCTTGGCGGCCGCCATGAGCTGCTGGGGCTCGGACCAGGTGCCGCCCTCGAGGGCGGTGATCGCGGCAGCCATCGTCTGGGCCTGGGCCGTTGTCGGCATGCGCTGCGGGGCCACGACGATGCTGCGCTGCTTGTTCGACTGGCGGTCGAGGGAGAGGCTCTGGGCGAGGAACCGCTGCACGGCGAGCGTGCCGGCGGACGCGGTCGTGAGATCGCCCTGGAAGGCCGTCGACAGGCGGGCGTCGGCGACCACCGCCGTGGTTCCGCCGCCGATCGGGCGGGCGGCGGACGGCGTGTAGGGCAGGCCGCCGGTCTCCCGGAGGCTGTCGCTGCGCGCGATCACCTGATCGGCACCCGCGGAGGTGGCGACCTTGACGATGGACGGGTCGACGGCTCCGTCCACGGGCCAGGCGAAGTCGGTGACCGGCTTCACGTGGAGGATCGGCTCGACCGTGTTGTCGATGACGTCGGTGGCGTCCTTGAGGTGACTCAGGGAACCGGTGACCCTCGTGCCGTTGTGGGCGAGGGAGGCCACGTCCGGGTCGGCGAAGGGCAGGGCGACGACCTCCTTGTCCGCCACCGCCGTCTGCAGGTCGGCCAGCCACTGCTTGGCGACCGCCTGGTGGGTGCCCGCCGCCGTGGTGTTGTCGCCCGTCCGGACGCGGTAGTTGCGGGTCATCGCGTCCACGGAGGCGAGCAGATCCGGGTCGATCACCCAGGTGACGTCGAGTTCCCTGCCCAGGGACAGCATCTCGTCGAGACGGCCGCCCGGGGAGATCTCCTTGGCGAGGTCGTCGTTGAGGAAGACCGGCGTCTGCTGCTCGTCCGAGCCCGTCTCCGCGGTCATGTGGACCGTGGAGACGAGCGGCCACAGGAACGTCGTCCGCAGCTTCGTGTCGGCCTCGCCGGGCTGCCACGGCAGGAAGGTCCGCCGGATGCCGAGGACGTGGTCCCAGGGCTCGGCGGACGTCTGGCCGTTCAGCGACACGGCGAACTCGTAGATCCCGTCGCTTCCCAGGTCCAGCTTGGTCACCGGCACGGAGATGCTGAAGTGTTCGGCGACTCCCGGAGTGAGCTTGGGGAACTTCTCGACGTACTTGCCATCGACCTCGATGCCGATCGCGTCCCGGAGGCTGTCGCTGCTGCCGGCGGCGTCGTCCACGGCCGAGCGCGTGGTCAGCTTGGGCCCCACGCGCAGGCCCACATGGGCGTCGGTGACCGTCTGCCTGCCGTTGTTGGTCACCGTGCCCGACACGGTCACCGTGTCGCCGTCCATGGGCACGCTGGGGGTGAGCGTGTCCACGGAGACCGCCACGGAACCCGAGCCGGAGGCGTCCTTCACCGACGTCTGACCTGCGGCTTCCGCGGATGCGGCGAGGGGTAGCTGGAGGAGGCCGGCCAGGAGGGGCGCCGCGGCGAGCAGCGCTCCGGTGCGCCGCAGCCAGCGGCGGGCAGGTGAGGGAGTCGTCCCCTGGAAGTCTGCCGCCTCGGCCACGCGCTCGCCCGTCCCTCGTCGTCGTCAGTGGTCGTCGGAATGTGCGTCCACGCATGGTAACGATGCGCGCTGAGGGGAAGTGCCGCGGACCGGTCCTCAAGATCGGGGAACGGAGGCAGGTCGTCCCTTATGTAGGTGTATAAAGCAGAGCGCCACCGTACGTGTCCGGGGCAGGTCCCGCACGTGTATCCAGGGAGATGTGCGTTCCCTCCCGGTGGAGTCGCTCGGGCCCAATAGGGGCGCTCGCGCATGCCGGGGCCACGTACCCTCTTCTGTTGTGCCGAACGCCAACGAAGCTCACCTCAGTGTCCCGGGCCAGGAGTCGCACCGCGTGCCGAGCGAGTCACTGCGGGTTGCCCCTGTCGCCGACGACCTCGCCCGCCGTTTCCAGGAGGCGGGATTTTCACTCGCCCTCGTCGGCGGTTCGGTGCGGGACGCGCTGCTCGGCCGGCTCGGCAACGACCTCGACTTCACGACCGACGCCCGCCCCGAAGACGTCCTCAAGATCGTCCGGCCGTGGGCGGACGCCCTGTGGGAGGTCGGCATCGCCTTCGGCACGGTCGGGGCGCAGAAGGACGGCTATCAGATCGAGGTGACGACCTACCGGTCGGAGGCCTACGACCGGACCTCGCGCAAGCCCGAGGTGTCGTACGGCGACTCCATCGAGGAAGATCTCGTCCGGCGCGACTTCACCGTCAACGCCATGGCCCTCGCGCTTCCCGAGAAGAAGTTCATCGATCCGCACGACGGACAGGCCGATCTGGCGGCACGTGTACTGCGCACCCCCGGCACTCCCGAGGCGTCCTTCTCCGACGACCCGCTGCGGATGATGCGCGCGGCGCGCTTCGCCGCACAGCTCGACTTCGAGGTGGCTCCCGAGGTCGTGGCGGCGATGAAGGAGATGGCCGGGCGGATCGAGATCGTGTCGGCGGAGCGGGTGCGGGAGGAGCTCAACAAGCTGATCCTTTCCGCGCACCCGCGCAAGGGCCTGACGCTGCTCGTCGATACCGGCCTGGCCTCGTACGTCCTGCCGGAGCTGCCGGCGCTGCGCCTGGAGAGCGACGAGCACCATCGGCACAAGGACGTCTACGAGCACACGCTGATCGTCCTGGAGCAGGCGATCGCGCTGGAGGAGAACGGTCCCGATCTGACCCTCCGGCTGGCGGCGCTGCTGCACGACATCGGCAAGCCGCGCACCCGCCGGTTCGAGAAGGACGGCCGGGTCTCGTTCCACCACCACGAGGTGGTCGGCGCGAAGATGACGAAGAAGCGCATGACGGCGCTCAAGTACTCCAACGAGCTCGTGAAGGACGTCTCACGACTGGTCGAGCTCCACTTGCGCTTCCATGGCTACGGCACCGGCGAGTGGACGGACTCGGCCGTCCGCCGCTACGTCCGGGACGCGGGCCCGCTCCTCGACCGCCTCCACAAGCTGACCCGCTCGGACTGCACGACCCGCAACAAGCGCAAGGCGGCGACCCTGTCGCGTGCGTACGACGGCCTGGAGGACCGCATCGCCCAGCTCCAGGAGCAGGAAGAGCTGGACTCCATCCGCCCGGATCTCGACGGCAACCAGATCATGGAGATCCTGGGGGTCGGCCCCGGCCCGGTCGTCGGTCGGGCGTACAAGCAGATGCTGGAACTGCGGCTGGAGAACGGGCCGATGGAGCGCGACGCGGCGGTGGCGGCACTCAAGGAGTGGTGGGCCGGGCAGAGCTGACATGGCAGAGGGGTCATGTTTCACGTGAAACATGCCCGCACGAGAGCGCCGCACCGGATGTTTCCGGTGCGGCGCTCTCAGGGTTTCAGCGGCGATGTTTCACGTGAAACATCGCTCAAGGCATGGCGTTCTCGACCTACTTGACTGCCTTCAGGCACAGGACGACGTCATGGCTGTCGCCCGTCTGGTAGTAGGCGATCTCCGCGTCGGCGACGTTCTTGCACTTGCTGTCGTCGCTGGTGTTGTCGAACTTCTCGACGACCTTGTACTGGGCGTCACTCGAGGAGCAGTCGACCGTCTTGAGGTCCGGGTCGCTCTGCGTGCCCGAGTTGTGCATGCAGCTGCCCTTGGAGGTGGTCTCGGCGTCGGTCTTGCCGAGCTGCCACTTGACCACGCCGATGATTATCGCGAGCACGATGATCCCGACGATGCGCAGCAGCTTCTTGTTGAAGCGTCGGGCGGGCGGCGCCGGAGGCGCCGGAGTGTAGGGCGCGCCACCCTGGGGCGGGTACGGGGCCGGGGCCGGGGCCTGGCCGTAAGGCTGCTGCTGGCCCTGTGCGAACGGGTTTTGGCCCTGAGGCGGCGGAGTCGTCACTTGGGGATCCCCCTGGAGGAGTGGATGAGCTGCACGCATAAGAGGTGCGTAAGACGCACGTAAGTTACCGGGCCCCACTGACACTTCTGCAGTTGAGGGGGACTCTGTGGCTTTGATGTGACACTTACCGACGTTCAAAGCGGGCCATAGCCACAGCAACCGCTCCGTAGACAGCGGCGACAGCGATCACGAGCGGTACGGAACGGCCGTCCGGCGGCAGCATCAGCGCGGCCACCGCGGCGGCGCCGACGAAGGCGACGTTGAAGAGCACGTCGTAGACGGAGAAGATCCGGCCGCGGAAGCCGTCCTCCACGCAGGACTGGACGACCGTGTCCGTCGCGATCTTCGCGCCCTGGGTCGTCAGCCCCAGGACGAACGTCGCGACGAGCATCGGGCCGACGGCGAACGGAAGGCCGAGAGCCGGCTCCAGGACCGCGGCCGCGGCGGCGCACACGGCGATCCAGCGGCCCGGGCCGAGCCGTCCCGCGGCCCAGGGAGTCACCACGGCCGCCGCGAAGAAGCCGGCCGCCGACGTCCCCAGCGCGGTCCCCAGCAGCCGCAGTCCCTGGTCCGTGTCCGAGGTGAAGGTGTACCGGCACAGCATCAGCAACATGACCAGCAGAGCGCCGTAGCAGAAGCGCATCAGGGTCATCGCGAGGAGCGACCAGGCGGCCTCCCGCCGGGGTGGCGTGGCGAGATGCCGTACCGCTGCCGCCAGGTCCCGGGCCGTGCCGCCGAGAGCCGCTGCCAGGTGCGGCTGCACCAGTTCCTGGTCGGGGCCGAGCTGTTCCGGCTTCAGGCGCAGGGACGCCAGTGCCGCGCACAGATAGAGGACCGCGCCGAGCAGGACCACCGCCGCGTCGGAGTCCGCCCCCACGAGCCGTACGACGAAGGCGAGGCCTCCGCCCGCGGTCGCGGCGAGGGTGCCGGCGGTCGGAGACAGCGAGTTGGCCATCACGAGGCGCTCGTCGTCCACGACGCGCGGCAGCGCGGCGGACAGCCCCGCGAGGACGAACCGGTTGACGGCGGTCACGCACAGCGCGGAGACGTAGAAGAGCCAGTCGGGGACGTGGCCGAGGATCAGCAGGGCGGTCCCCGAGGCCAGCACGGCGCGCAGCAGGTTGCCGTAGAGGAAGACCTGGCGGCGGCGCCAGCGGTCCAGCAGGACGCCGGCGAAGGGGCCCACGAGGGAGTACGGGAGCAGCAGGACGGCCATCGCCGAGGCGATCGCGGCGGCCGAGGTCTGCTTCTCCGGCGAGAAGACGACGTAGGCGGCCAGTGCGACCTGGTACACGCCGTCGGAGCCCTGGGAGAGCAGCCGGACGGCGAGCAGGCGCCGGAAGTCCGCGAAGCGCAGAAGGACGCGCAGATCACGGACGACGGCCATGAGGCACAGCTTCACACATGGGGAGGTCCCCGGGTCGGGTGACCCGGGGACCTTCAGCCCTGGCAGGAGCGTTTTGAGCGAGGGGGGCGCGATTTAGCGCTCGACCTCTCCCTTGATGAACTTCTCGACGTTCTCGCGGGCCTCGTCGTCGAAGTACTGGACCGGCGGGGACTTCATGAAGTACGAGGACGCCGACAGGATCGGGCCCGCGATGCCGCGGTCCTTGGCGATCTTCGCGGCGCGCACGGCGTCGATGATGACACCGGCGGAGTTCGGGGAGTCCCAGACCTCGAGCTTGTACTCCAGGTTCAGCGGGACGTCGCCGAAGGCACGGCCCTCGAGGCGGACGTACGCCCACTTGCGGTCGTCGAGCCAGGCCACCCAGTCCGACGGGCCGATGTGGACGTTGCCCTCGCCGAGCTCGCGGTCGCGGATCTGCGAGGTGACCGCCTGCGTCTTGGAGATCTTCTTGGACTCCAGGCGCTCGCGCTCGAGCATGTTCTTGAAGTCCATGTTGCCGCCGACGTTCAGCTGCATCGTGCGGTCGAGGATGACACCCCGGTCCTCGAACAGCTTCGCCATGACGCGGTGCGTGATGGTGGCGCCGACCTGGGACTTGATGTCGTCGCCGACGATCGGGACGCCCGCCGCGGTGAACTTGTCCGCCCACTCCTTGGTGCCGGCGATGAAGACCGGAAGGGCGTTGACGAAGGCGACCTTGGCGTCGATGGCGCACTGGGCGTAGAACTTCGCCGCGTCCTCGGACCCGACCGGCAGGTAGCAGACCAGGACGTCGACCTGCTTGTCCTTGAGGACCTGGACGACGTCGGCCGGCTCGGCGTCGGACTCCTCGATCGTCTGGCGGTAGTACTTGCCGAGACCGTCGAGGGTGTGGCCGCGCTGCACCGTGACACCGGTGGAGGGCACGTCGCAGATCTTGATGGTGTTGTTCTCGGAGGCGCCGATCGCGTCCGCCAGGTCGAGGCCGACCTTCTTCGCGTCGACATCGAACGCGGCGACGAACTCGATGTCGCGCACGTGGTAGTCACCGAACTGCACATGCATCAGGCCGGGGACCTTCGACGCCGGGTCGGCGTCCTTGTAGTACTCGACTCCCTGCACCAGCGACGCGGCGCAGTTGCCCACGCCGACGACGGCTACGCGAACCGAACCCATTCCGGTTGCTCCCTGTGTGTACGAGTGAGGCCCTGACCGGGCTCTCACGTGGCGGTGTCGCCGGGCGTATCCGTCCTGGGGGTCTCCCCGGGACGGGGCAGGCCGCCCGTCGATCCAGTGGTGTTGTCCTGCTGAGCGGACCCCCCGGAGGCGGGACCCTTCCGGTCCCGTCCGGCCCGCTCGCTCTCGATGAGCTCGTTCAGCCAGCGCACTTCGCGCTCCACGGACTCCATCCCGTGGCGCTGGAGCTCGAGCGTGTAGTCGTCGAGGCGCTCCCTGGTGCGCGCCAGGGAGGCGCTCATCTTCTCCAGACGCTCCTCCAGCCGGCTGCGACGGCCCTCGAGGACGCGCATGCGCACATCGCGTGACGTCTGCCCGAAGAAGGCGAAACGGGCGGCGAAGTGCTCGTCCTCGTACGCGTCCGGACCCGTCTGCGAGAGCAGTTCCTCGAAGTGCTCCTTACCTTCCGCCGTCAACCGATAGACGATCTTGGCGCGACGCCCTGCGAGTGGTGCGGCGAGGGCGTCCTCAGGAGAGTGCCCCGACTCCTCGATCAACCAGCCGTTGGCGACCAGCGTCTTGAGGCAGGGGTAGAGCGTCCCGTAGCTGAACGCACGGAACACGCCCAGTGACGTGTTGAGCCGTTTGCGCAGCTCGTAGCCGTGCATCGGGGACTCGCGGAGCAGACCGAGTACGGCGAACTCGAGGATCCCGGACCTCCGGCTCATCCCCTCGCCTCCTCGTCCTTATCTCGCTCCGATGTATCGACTCGATACATCTAGACGATAGAACGGCCTTCCGGATGCGACAAGTGGGGAGACCGTGAACGGGATCACACCACTTATTCATCCGAGGCAAGTTGCCTGATTTGGGGTGAACTTCGGGGCTCGGTGGGTTTTGACGGTGCGTAGTCTGTGCGCCATGGACACCAGCGGGAACCGAGTGGCGCAAGGGGGGCGTCCTCGTCCTAGGTGCCGTACGGATGAATGAGCGATCGACCCCATCCGTATTTCGGGGGGACCGGAAACCAGCTGCCGTTTCCAGGTGCACAGGGGTGCGCCTGCCCGAGGAGTAGTCGTTCGATGAGCGAGCACCGTCGCAAACCGCCGCAGCCGCAGGGAGGAGGGCGCGCCGCGGCACGACGCGGCCCGTCCGGCTCGTCCTCCGGCCGCCGTGCGGCACCGCGAGGCGCCACCGGATCTCCCTCCGACGCGTATGGGTCGGGAGACGAGGAGCGGCCCTACAGTGGCCGCGCCGAGGCCCGCCGCGCGGCGCAGAGAACTGGAGGCGGCCGTCGCAGAGCGGCCGAGCCGGGCCGCGGAGGTCGACGCGGCGCACCCGGCGGCCCTGGGGGGCCGGGCAGGGGACGTGCCGCGGGTCCGGCCCGCAAGCGCTTCATCGACTACCCGCGCGCGGGCAAATACGGAGCGGCACGCTGGATGCCGTCGTGGAAGCTGGTGACAGGCCTGTTCATCGGCTTCTTCGGCAGCATCGTGGCGGTGGCGGGCATCGGGTACGCCATGGTGGGCGTCCCGAACGTGGCGCTGGCGGCGAAGGCGCAGAACAACGTCTTCTACTGGAGCGACGGCAGCCAGATGGTTGCGACGGGTGGCGAGACGAACCGCCAGATCGTCAACCTCTCGCAGATCCCCAAATCCATGCAGTACGCCGTCGTCTCCCAGGAGAACAAGTCCTTCTACACCGACAGCGGCATCGACCCGAAGGGTATCGCCCGCGCGGTCTTCAACATGGCCAAGGGCGGCGAGACGCAGGGTGGCTCCACCATCACCCAGCAGTACGTCAAGAACGCGCGACTGGACGACCAGTCGCAGACGATCACGCGTAAGTTCAAGGAGATCTTCATCTCCATCAAGGTGGGCGCCACGGTCCCCAAGGACCAGATCATGGCCGGCTACCTGAACTCCGCGTACTACGGACGCAACGCCTACGGCATTCAGGCGGCGGCGCGGGCGTACTTCAACAAGGACGCCGTCAAGCTGAATCCGGGCGAGTGCGCCTTCCTGGCGGCGATGCTCAAGGGCGCCACCTACTTCGACCCGGCAGGGGCGACCTCCATCGACCCGGCCGCCACGCCCGAGGCCAACCAGAGGCGTGCCTTGAACCAGATGCAGAACACCCTCGACAAGATGGTGAACTACGGGCACCTGAGCCAGGCGGAACGGGCCAAGTACACCAAGCTCCCGGACGTGAAGAATCCACGGTCGAACACCGCCCTCAGCGGTCAGACCGGCTATCTCGTCGACCTGGCCAAGAGCTATCTGATCAACAACACCAAGATCACCGCTGACGACCTGCAGCGGGGCGGTTACTCGATCTACACGACCTTCGACAAGAAGAAGGTCAAGGAGCTCGAGGCCTCGGTCAAGAAGGTCCAGAAGGCCAACATCAAGCCCAAGGATCGCCCGGACACGGACACTCACGTCCAGTTCGGCGGGGCCTCGGTGGACCCGACGAGCGGCGCCATCAAGGCCATCTACGGCGGTGAGGACGCGACCAAGCACTTCACGGACAACGCCGACGCGACGGGCGCCCAGGTGGGTTCGACGTTCAAGCCGTTCGTGCTCGCGGCGGCCATGAAGTGGGGGGTGCGTGACCCTGACCTCGGACAGGAGCAGGCGCAGGACGAGCGCACCCAGATCTCACCCAAGAGCCTCTACAGCGGCAAGAACAAGCTGAAGATCAAGGAGTACAACGGGGACTTCTGGAAGGACGACAAGGGCAAGGAGTGGCTGCAGACGAACGACGGCAACGAGTCGGTGGGCAACGCTCCGGACTACAAGATCGACCTTCGTGAGGCGATGCAGTTCTCGGTGAACTCCGCCTACGTCCAGCTGGGCATGGACGTGGGTCTGGACAAGGTCGAGGAGTCCGCGGAGGACGCGGGCATCCTGAAGAGCAGCCTGACCGGCACCAATTTCCCGTCGTTCTCCATCGGTATCTCCGACCCGAGCGCGATTCGCATGGCGGGTGCGTACGGCACCTTCGCGGCCAGCGGTGAGCAGCACGAACCGTTCTCCGTCAAGAAGGTCACGAACAAGGACGGGACGATCTTCACCCACGAGGACAAGCCGAAGCAGGCTTTCACCTCACAGGTGGCCGACAACGTCACCGACGTGCTGAAGACGGTGGTCGACAAGGGCACGGGTACGAACGCCAGGCTGCCCGGCCGCGATGTGGCCGGCAAGACCGGTACCACCGACGGCAACAAGTCCGCCTGGTTCGTGGGCTACACCCCGCAGCTGTCCACGGCCGTCACGATGTTCCGCCTGGACGACAACGAGAAGAACAAGAAGCGCGAGTTCCTGGAGATGTACGGGACGGGTGGCCAGAAGAAGATCCACGGTGCCTCGTTCCCGGCGGAAATCTGGCACGACTACATGGCGGAAGCACTGAAGAACGAGCCGGCGAAGCACTTCCCCGAGCCGGAGCCCTTCGGTGAGGTCGTCAACGACGTGCCGTCGCCCACTCCCAGTCCGACGGTGAGCGACACCCAGGAAGCCACGCCGACCCCGACTCCGACGCCCAGCGAGACGCTGACGAGTCCGACGCCGACGCCTACCGACTCCTGCCGCTTCAGCTGGCAGTGCACCGACACGGGCGGCACCACCACAGGTGGCACGGACGGAGGTGTCTCCCCGTCGCCGACGGTCACGGACACGAGCGGGACCGGCAACAGCAGAGGCAACGGCAATGGAGGCCTCTTCGGAGGCAACGGCTAGCACCGAAACGCCCGGCATGGGTGTTTCACGTGGAACAGGTCGATGTTTCACGTGAAACGAGGGCCGCCGCACCTGAACGGTGCGGCGGCCCTCGGCGTATACCTAGACCCTCGGCGTATACCTAGACACGTACGGCAGGATGTGCGGCATGCCCAGCGCAGAATCGACGCAAACGAGCGTGCACGAACCGGACCCGGTGCGGCCGACCAAGGAGGACGAGGTCGCCGCGTCCGGCAGCGAGCTGATCGGTGGCCCCCTCGGGCGGCGTGCCCTGCTCGGGACGTCCTGGTGGACTCCCGTCCGGGTCGTCGCGCTGGTGGCGATCGGCATGTTCGCCCTCGGACTGGTCCAGAAGGCGCCGTGCTACAACGGCGCCTGGTTCTTCGGTGCCAGCTCGCAGTACACGAAGGCGTGCTACTCCGACATCCCGCACCTCTATCAGGGGCGCGGTTTCGCGGACGGGCTCGTGCCGTACTTCGACAAGCTCACCGGTGACATGCCGTACCTCGAGTATCCGGTGCTGACCGGTGTGTTCATGGAGGTGGCCGCCTGGCTCACGCCCGGGAGCGGCAGCATCCAGGACCAGGAGCAGTGGTACTGGATGGTCAACGCCGGACTGCTGATGGTGTGCGCGGCCGTCATCGCGGTCTGCGTGGCCCGTACGCACGCCCGGCGCCCCTGGGACGGCCTGCTGGTCGCTCTGGCGCCCGCCTTCGCGCTGACCGCCACCATCAACTGGGACCTGCTGGCGGTCGCTCTGACGGCCGCCGCGATGCTGATGTGGTCCCGGGGGCGTTCCCTCGCCTTCGGCGTCCTCCTGGGCCTTGCCACGGCCGCCAAGCTCTATCCGGTCCTGCTGCTCGGTCCCCTGCTCCTGCTGTGCTGGCGTGCGGGCAGGTGGCGGGACTTCGGCAGAGCTCTGGCGGGAGCGGCCGTCGCCTGGATCGTGGTGAACCTGCCGGTGATGCTCTTCGCCTGGGACGGCTGGTCGCAGTTCTACCGGTTCAGCCACGACCGGGGCGTGGACTTCGGGTCCTTCTGGCTGATCCTGGCCCAGAACTCGGACAGCCCGCTGACCACCGACACGGTCAACAACCTGGCCACGGCCCTGATGGCGCTGTGCTGCGTGGGCATCGCGGTGCTCACGATGACCGCGCCGCGCCGCCCGCGCTTCGCCCAGCTCGCCTTCCTGATCGTCGCGGCGTTCATCCTCACCAACAAGGTCTACTCCCCGCAGTACGTGCTGTGGCTGGTCCCGCTGGCCACGCTGGCCCGGCCGAAGTGGCGGGACTTCCTGATCTGGCAGGCGGGCGAGGTGGCGTACTTCCTCGGCATCTGGCTGTACCTCGCGTACACGACCAGCGGCGACGCCCACAAGGGACTGCCGCAGGACGGCTACCACTGGGCCATCGGCGTGCACCTGCTGGCGACGCTGTACCTGTGCGCCGTCATCGTGCGCGACATCCTCATGCCGGAACATGACCCGGTGCGCCGGGCCGGCGACGACGATCCGTCAGGGGGTGTGCTCGACGGCGCGCAGGACGCCTTCGCCCTGGGTCCGGCGGCCCATCCGCCGCGGCACGCCGCCCACTTCGACGGACCGCCGGTCGAGTGGGGAAGCGGTGGAACGGCATCCTCCACGGAACGTTCGCTCTGAGCGAACAGTCCGGGGCGGGCGGGCGCACGACCTCCACGAGCCATCGATGAGCCATGCGAAAGGCCGTGCACGGGAAGGCCCGTGCACGGCCTTTCGGCTGCGCGACGCCCCGCTCAGCGGTCCATGAGCCGGTCGAACTGCGTGGTGGTGTGCCGCAGATGGGCCACCAGCTCTTCGCCGACCTGCGGTTCGGGCGCGTCCGACGGTACGAAGAGGATGGACACCTGCATGTGCGGCGGCTCCGCGAACCAGCGCTGCTTGCCGCCCCAGACGAACGGAGAAAGGTTCCGGTTCACCGTGGCGAGGCCGGCGCGTGCGACGCCCTTGGCGCGCGGCATGACGCCGTGCAGCGCCTTCGGGGCCTCCAGACCCACCCCGTGCGACGTTCCGCCCGCCACGACGACCAGGAAACCGTCGGAGGCCGCCTTCTGCTGGCGGTAGCCGAAGCGGTCGCCCTTGGCGACGCGCGTGACGTCCAGGACCGCCCCGCGGTACTCGGTGGCGTCGTGGTCCCCCAGCCACAGCCGCGTGCCGATGCGGGCACGGAAGCGGGTCTGCGGGAACTGCTGCTGAAGCCGGTGCAGTTCCTCGGCCTTGAGGTGGCTGACGAACATCGTGTGCAGCGGCAGGCGGGCCGCCCGCAGGTGGTCCATCCAGCTGATGACCTCCTCGACGGCGTCCGAGCCGTCGGTGCGGTCCAGCGGCAGGTGGATGGCGAAGCCTTCGAGGCGGACGTTCTCTATGGCGGCGTGCAGCTGGGGCAGTTCCTGCGCGCTGATGCCGTGCCGCCTCATCGAGGACATCACCTCGATGACCACGCGGGCACCCACGAGGCCGTAGACGCCGTCCACCGAGGACACGGAACGGATGACGCGGTCGGGCAGCGGCACGGGCTCCTCGCCGCGCCGGTACGGCGTCAGCACCAGCAGGTCCCCGCTGAAGAAGTCCTTGATGCGCGCGGCCTCGTACGTCGTGCCGACGGCGAGGATGTCCGAGCCGAGCCGCGTGGCCTCTTCCGCCAGCCGCTCGTGCCCGAAGCCGTAGCCGTTGCCCTTGCAGACCGGGACGAGCCCGGGGAACTGCTCCTGTACGTGCTTGTGATGCGCCCGCCAGCGCGCGGTGTCGACGTAGAGCGTGAGCGCCATGGCCGGACCTGGAACCTTTCTGGTGGCTGCGGTGTATCAGAGGTATGGAAGCGAACGAAGCTGTCGGACTTATCGAAGTAAACGTCCGGGTCCGATGGGGCTCAGCGGCGCGACATGTAGATGTCGAGCGCCTTGTGGAGCAGCTTGTTGAGCGGGAAGTCCCACTCGCCGAGGTACTCGGCGGCCTGGCCGCCCGTGCCCACCTTGAACTGGATGAGGCCGAAGAGATGGTCGGTCTCGTCCAGCGAGTCGGAGATGCCGCGCAGGTCGTAGACGGTCGCGCCGAGCGCATAGGCGTCCCGCAGCATCCGCCACTGCATCGCGTTCGAGGGCCGGACCTCACGGCCGATGTTGTCGGAGGCGCCGTAGGAGTACCAGACGTGCCCGCCGACGATCAGCATGGTCGCCGCCGACAGGTTCACGCCGTTGTGCCGGGCGAAGTACAGCCGCATGCGGTTGGGGTCCTCGGAGTTGAGGGCCGACCACATGCGCTGGAAGTACGACAGCGGGCGGGGCCGGAAGTGGTCGCGCACAGCCGTGATCTCGTACAGCCGCTGCCATTCCTCGAGGTCCTGGTAGCCGCCCTGGACCACCTCGACACCGGCCTTCTCGGCCTTCTTGATGTTGCGGCGCCACAGCTGGTTGAAGTTCTTGTGGACCTCTTCCAGGGAGCGGTTGGCCAACGGCACCTGGAAGACGTACCGCGGCTGGACGTCGCCGAAGCCGGCCCCGCCGTCCTCGCCCTGCTGCCAGCCCATCCGGCGCAGCTTGTCGGAGACCTCGAAGGCCCGCGGCTCGATGAAGTCGGCCTCGATGTCGCGCAGCCGTTTCACGTCCGGGTTCTGGATGCCCTGCTTGATGGAGCCGGCCTCCCAGCGCCGGATGATCACCGGCGGGCCCATCTTCACGGAGAAGGCACCCTGCTGCTTGAGGTGCGCGAGCATCGGTTCCAGCCACTCGTTCAGATTCGGCGCGAACCAGTTGATGACCGGTCCCTCGGGCAGGTAGGCGAGGTAGCGCTTGATCTTGGGCAGCTGACGGTAGAGGACGAGACCCGCGCCGACCATCTCGCCGGTGCGCCCGTCGAACCAGCCGAGGTTCTCCGAGCGCCACTCCGCCTTGACGTCCGCCCAGGCCGGAACCTGCATGTGGCTCGCCGACGGCAGGCTCTGGATGTACGCCAGATGCTGCTCGCGGCTGATCGTCCTCAGGGTCAGGCTCATTCGGGGCGCTCCTCGGGCTGGTGTGTCCCCATGGGTTCAGGGGCTCCGGCTCTCGCGCCGAAGCCTACTGCGCCGTGCGAGCGCCCCGAGTGGGCGTACGAAACCCGCGCCCCGGCTCGTGGGCCGCCGTGGCGTTCCGTGGCGTTTTATGGAGAGTTGGGGAGACGGTGTCCCTGGCGTCAGCTGATGACCCCGCCGAAGAGACCGCCGTGCGCCATGCCGAGGAAGAATCCGACACCCGAAGCGCCGAGGCCCAGGATGAGGCCGAAGCGTTCGCGGGTCGTCTCCGAGATCCACTGGCCGTACGCGCCGGTGAGAATCCCCACCAGGCCGGCCCAGGAGCTCAGCAGATGCAGGTGGTTGAAGAAGCCCGTCACGAACGCCACCAGGCCGAGCACCAGGGTCACCGCGAGCAGCGTGTCCTGGAGGGGATGGGGCTTTCCGTCCGTGGCGAAGAGACCTCCGACGGTATTGGGTCGCAATGCTTGTGCCATGGGGCACCTCCTGCGGAAGACGGCGCATCGTAGCGCCATGCACACCCGATGTGTACAGACTGACGGCCCTGGTGCTCGGATTTCAACCGGAAGCCGGTGTGCGGGTACTCTGTACGGTCTGCACCGGTGTCTGCCCAGGCACAGCCGGGGAAACCGCCCAGGCCAGACCGGGGAGCCGCTCGACGGCCCCCGATTGTCAGTGGCGGCCGATACCGTTGCGTACGCATCACAACCCTCCTGCCACGGAACGACCGTGGCCGCTGAGTCCAAAGGAGGTGGGTTCCACATGCGTCACTACGAGGTGATGGTCATCCTCGACCCCGATCTCGAGGAGCGCGCTGTCTCCCCGCTGATCGAGAACTTCCTCTCCGTCGTCCGTGAGGGCAACGGAAAGGTCGAGAAGGTCGACACCTGGGGCCGTCGTCGTCTCTCGTACGAGATCAAGAAGAAGCCCGAGGGCATCTACTCGGTCATCGATCTGCAGGCCGAGCCTGCGGTCGTCAAGGAGCTCGACCGCCAGATGAACCTGAACGAGTCGGTCCTCCGGACCAAGGTCCTCCGTCCCGAGACCCACTGAGCTCCGGCTCAGTCGATCCCGGGATTCGAGTAGCAGCACAAGCAGCCAGCAGCAAACCCGCCGAGAGGTTCCCCATGGCAGGCGAGACCGTCATCACGGTCGTCGGCAATCTTGTCGATGACCCCGAGCTGCGCTTCACCCCTTCCGGTGCGGCGGTCGCGAAGTTCCGTGTCGCGTCCACTCCCCGCACCTTCGACCGTCAGACGAACGAGTGGAAGGACGGCGAGAGCCTGTTCCTGACCTGCTCGGTCTGGCGTCAGGCGGCGGAGAACGTCGCCGAGTCGCTCCAGCGAGGCATGCGCGTCATCGTGCAGGGCCGGCTGAAGCAGCGGTCCTACGAGGACCGTGAGGGCGTCAAGCGCACGGTCTACGAGCTGGACGTCGACGAGGTCGGCGCCAGCCTGCGCAACGCCACGGCCAAGGTCACCAAGACCAGCGGCCGCGGTGGCCAGGGTGGTTACAACGGTGGCGGCGGCGGTGGCGGCGGCCAGGGTGGCGGCGGCTGGGGCGGTGGCCCCGGCGGCGGTCAGCAGGGCGGCGGCGCTCCCGCTGACGACCCGTGGGCGACCGGCGCTCCCGCCGGTGGCAACCAGGGCGGCGGTGGCGGCTGGGGTGGAAACTCCGGCGGCGGTGGCGGTGGCGGCGGCTACTCGGACGAGCCCCCCTTCTAGGCCTCGGGCCGAGGGCGGGTCGTACCCAAACTTCTTGATCACACAGGAGAAACACCATGGCGAAGCCGCCTGTGCGCAAGCCTAAGAAGAAGGTCTGCGCTTTCTGCAAGGACAAGGTCACGTACGTGGACTACAAGGACACGAACATGCTGCGGAAGTTCATTTCCGACCGCGGCAAGATCCGTGCCCGCCGCGTGACCGGCAACTGCACGCAGCACCAGCGTGACGTCGCCACGGCCGTGAAGAACAGCCGTGAGATGGCGCTGCTGCCCTACACGTCCACCGCGCGCTAAGGGAAGGGTGACCGAATCATGAAGATCATCCTCACCCACGAGGTCTCTGGCCTCGGTGCCGCCGGCGACGTCGTCGACGTCAAGGACGGTTACGCTCGCAACTACCTGATCCCGCGGAAGTTCGCCATCCGCTGGACCAAGGGCGGCGAGAAGGACGTCGAGCAGATCCGTCGTGCTCGCAAGATCCACGAGATCCAGACCATCGAGCAGGCCAACCAGGTGAAGGCCCAGCTCGAGGGCGTCAAGGTCCGCCTGGCCGTCCGCTCCGGCGACGCCGGTCGTCTTTTCGGTTCCGTCACCCCGGCCGACATCGCTTCCGCGATCAAGGCCTCCGGTGGTCCCGAGGTCGACAAGCGCCGCATCGAGCTGGGCTCGCCGATCAAGACGCTGGGCGCCCACGAGACGTCCGTGCGTCTGCACCCCGAGGTTGCCGCCAAGGTCAACATCGAGGTCGTCGCGGCCTGATCGCTGCGGTCTGCCTGTGCAGTGGTGAGAGGGGCCGCACCCCTGAGGTGCGGCCCCTCTTTCATGCTGTGGCGCTGGTTTCACGTGAAACGCGGCAACCGCGATGTTTCACGTGAAACGGCTCAACGCGTCGCGCCGGTGACGATCCAGCGGTCCGAGCGGGCACGCAGCCAGAGCGTGATCAGGCGGACCGTCATCATCAGGGTCATCGCTCCCCACAGCGCGGTGAGTCCGCCGCCGAGGGCCGGGACCAGGAGCGCCACCGGGCTGAAGACCGCCAGGGTGACCACCATGGCCCAGGCCAGGTAGGGCCCGTCGCCCGCGCCCATCAGGATGCCGTCCAGGACGAAGACCACGCCGCTGATCGGCTGTGAGAGCGCCACGATCACCAGAGCGGGCAGGGCCGTGTCCTTGACCACGGAGTCACTGGTGAACAGCGGCAGGAACACGGGGCGCGCCACGATCACCAGGGCGCCGAGCACGATCCCGACCGCGATGCCCCACTCGACCATCCTGCGGCAGGCGTCCCGGGCGCCCTGCCCGTCACCTGCGCCGAGATGCCGTCCGATGATGGCTTGGCCGGCGATGGCGATGGCGTCCAGTGCGAAGGCCAGCAGGCTCCACAGGGACAGGATGATCTGGTGGGCCGCGATGTCGGCGTCCCCCAGGCGGGCGGCGACGGCGGTGGCGATCAGCAGGATCGCCCGCAGGGACAACGTGCGGACCAGCAGGGGCACACCGGCCTGGGCCGAGAGCCGGATCCCGGCGGCATCGGGGAGCAAGGAGGCTCCGTGCCGCTGTGCTCCTCGGACGACCACCGTGAGGTAGACGAGGGCCATGCCGTACTGGGCGATGACCGTGCCCCAGGCGGAACCTGCGATGCCGAGGTCGGCGCCATAGACCAGGCATGCGTTGAGGGCGGCGTTGGCGACGAAGCCGCCGACGGCGACGTAGAGGGGTGTCTTCGTGTCCTGGAGGCCGCGGAGCACGCCGGTCGAGGCGAGGACGACGAGCATGGCCGGGATGCCGAGGGCCGAGATGCGGAGGTAGGTGGTGGCGTAGGGCGCCGCGGTGCCCGAAGCGCCGAAGAGGTTCACGAGGAACGGCGCTGCGGGAAGGACGGTGGCGATGACGGCCGTGCCGAGCAGGAGTGCCAGCCAGATGCCGTCCATGCCTTGCCGGATGGCGGCCTGGAGGTCGCCGGCGCCGACGCGTCGGGCGACGGCCGCGGTGGTGGCGTACGCGAGGAAGACGAAGACGCTGACCGCTGTCGTCAGGAGGGCGGAGGCGACACCGAGACCGGCGAGTGGTGCGGTGCCCAGGTGGCCGACGATCGCGCTGTCGGCCATGACGAACAGGGGCTCGGCGACGAGCGCACCGAAGGCCGGGACGGCCAGCGCGACGATCTCTCGATCGTGCTGTCGCCGGGTGGCCTTGGGGGGCGCTGGAGCCTGTGTCATGTGCACCAATGTAATCGTCCACAGGTAAGAGATACAACGGCAATGTGACCCTTACCTCGTCACGCTGTGTCTACGCATTCGGGCGTCGTTCGAAGAGATCTTGGTCCGACCGGGGAAGTTTTTCTTCTGCACAGCCGGTGGATGGGAAAGTTGCAGGTCAGAAGAGGTTTTCTGGGTGATGTACGCGCTTGTTCACAGGGCTGTCCACCGGGTCGTGCACAGGTTTTGCGGAGTTCTCCACAGCATCGGGGCCGTCGTCCACATGGCCTGTGGATAACCAGATTGGCTGACGCCGTCCGCGGGCCTACCGTGGTCCGGCGCCCGCTCCGTTCGTCGGCAGGGAGACCAACCCAGAACCGACGTCCACCAACCGGAGTTGGGCCTCTCATTTGTCAGTGCCGTGCCGTAGAAATAAGGGCATGGCTAGGTCCGCTCGGGGGCGGACGGGAGGAGGTGGCTCGGTGAGCATTTCCGAGCCCTTGGACGACCCGTGGGCCGACAGCGGTCCCAGCGATCGTCTGCCCGCCTCCCGTCGTCGCGGCGACGCAGGACGCGGTCGCGACGAGCAGCACGACCGGGGCCGCGACAGCGGCGAGTGGGAGGGCGGGAGCACCTCCTTCGAGCGGGTGCCGCCCCAGGACCTCGACGCCGAGCAGTCCGTTCTCGGCGGCATGCTGCTCTCCAAGGACGCCATCGCCGACGTCGTGGAGATCCTCAAGGGCCACGACTTCTACAAGCCCGCGCACGAGACGATCTTCGTCGCGATCCTCGACGTCTACGCCAAGGGCGAGCCGGCCGACCCCATCACCATCGCCGCCGAGCTCACCAAGCGCGGCGAGATCAACAAGGTGGGCGGGGCGTCGTATCTGCACACCCTCGTCCAGACCGTGCCGACGGCGGCCAACGCCGAGTACTACGCGGAGATCGTGCACGAGCGGGCGGTCCTGCGCCGCCTGGTCGAGGCCGGCACCCGCATCACGCAGATGGGATACGCGGCCGACGACGACGTCGACGAGATCGTCAACCGCGCCCAGGCGGAGATCTACGCGGTCACCGAACAGCGCACCAGCGAGGACTACCTGCCGCTCGGCGACATCATGGAGGGCGCGCTCGACGAGATCGAGGCGATCGGCTCCCGCTCCGGGGAGATGACCGGGGTACCCACGGGCTTCACCGACTTCGACTCGCTCACCAACGGTCTGCACCCGGGCCAGATGGTGGTCATCGCGGCCCGTCCGGCGATGGGCAAGTCCACCCTGGCGCTGGACTTCGCCCGGGCCGCCTCGATCAAGCACAATCTCCCGAGCGTCATCTTCTCGCTCGAGATGGGACGCAACGAGATCGCGATGCGTCTGCTGTCCGCCGAGGCCCGCGTGGCACTGCATCACATGCGCTCCGGCACCATGACCGACGAGGACTGGACGCGTCTGGCCCGCCGGATGCCGGACGTCTCGGCCGCACCGCTGTTCATCGACGACTCGCCGAACCTGTCGATGATGGAGATCCGGGCCAAGTGCCGCCGCCTCAAACAGCGCAACGACATCCGGCTGGTCGTCATCGACTATCTCCAGCTGATGCAGTCCGGCGGCTCCAAGCGCGCCGAGAACCGCCAGCAGGAGGTCTCGGACATGTCCCGTAACCTCAAGCTCCTCGCGAAGGAGCTGGAGATCCCGGTCATCGCGCTGTCCCAGCTCAACCGCGGTCCCGAGCAGCGCACCGACAAGAAGCCGATGGTCTCCGACCTGCGTGAATCCGGATCGATCGAGCAGGACGCCGACATGGTCATCCTGCTGCACCGCGAGGACGCCTACGAGAAGGAGTCGCCGCGCGCGGGCGAGGCCGACCTGATCGTGGCCAAACACCGTAACGGCCCGACGGCGACGATCACGGTCGCCTTCCAGGGCCACTACTCGCGGTTCGTGGACATGGCGCAGACCTGATCCGTCCGCCGCCGGGGCCGGCCCCTTCGTGCGCCGATCGCTGACCCGCACCCATGCACTCGACTCTCTCGCGTCCCGCGGGATGGACTGTGTGCATGACGACACCTCAGGAAGACCTGCTCCCCGGTACACGTCGGGCGTTGCTGCGCCGGATCGCCCTGGCCCAGGCCGAAGGGCGCGCGCCGTCCCTGGTCGCGGCGGTCGCGAGGGACGGCCGCGCGGTCTGGCACGGTGCGCGGACCTCGGTGGAGGGGCACGGTCCGGACGAGCACGTGCAGTACCGCGTCGGCTCGATCACCAAGACGTTCACGGCCGTTCTCGTGCTGCGGCTGCGGGACGAGGGCGCTCTCGACCTCGGCGATCCGCTGGAGAAGCACCTCCCGGGAACCGGCGCGGGGGAGGCGACCATCGCCGATCTCCTCGCCCATACGAGCGGATTGGCGGCGGAGTCGCCGGCCCCCTGGTGGGAGCGCACTCCAGGATCGCTGCGCCCCGAACTCGCCGACGTGCTGGGCGAGCAGCCCCTTCTGCATC
Source organism: Streptomyces sp. NPDC101225 (assembly GCF_044767585.1). Lineage (NCBI taxonomy): Bacteria > Bacillati > Actinomycetota > Actinomycetes > Kitasatosporales > Streptomycetaceae > Streptomyces > Streptomyces sp. NPDC101225. The sequence continues at coordinate 68,438 of NZ_JBIWOE010000016.1, read as the reverse complement.
CGGTGGGCCGACGCTTCCACTACTCCAATCCGGGCTACACCGTGCTGGGCGCGCTCGTCGAGAAGCTGCGCGGGGAGCCCTGGGAGGAGGTACTCCGGGGTGACGTGCTCGAACCCCTGGGCCTCGACCGCACGAGCGCCCGGCCGAGGGCACCGCACGCCGGCGGCTGGGCGGTACATCCCTGGGCCGACGTTCTGCTGCCCGAACCCACTGAGGACCTGGGACGGATGGCCCCCGCCGGGCAGCTCTGGTCCACCACGGGTGACCTGGCACGCTTTGCCGTCTTCCTGGCCCGCGGCGACGACAGGGTGCTGAGTGCCGAGACCGTGCGGGAGATGCGGACGCCCGCGGCGCCGGCCGAAGCGTCCGATGTGCTGGACGGCTCGGCGTACGGGCTGGGGCTGCAGATCCGGCGCCAGGACGGCCGGTTGCTCGTGGGACACTCCGGGTCGCTGCCGGGCTTTCTCGCCAACCTCACCATCAGTGTCGAGGACGATGTCGCGGCGGTGGTGCTGGCCAACTGCACGTCCGGACCACAGCTGTCCGACGTCGGTGCCGACCTGGTGCGGATCGTGGCGGACGCCGAGCCGCGCATTCCCGATCCATGGAGGCCGATGTCCGAGGTCGACGCGTCGACTCTGGAGGTGGCGGGACCGTGGTACTGGGGAACGTATGCCTTCGCCGTGCGGCTGTCCGCCGACGAGGGGGTCTCATTGGAGCCGCTGTCCGGCAGTGGCCGCCGTTCGCGCTTCACGGCGAACGGCGACGGCACCTGGACCGGCCGGGAGGGCTACTACGCCGGGGAGCTTCTGAAGGCCGTACGGCGCGCGGACGGAACCGTGAGTCACCTGGACCTCGGGTCGTTCGTGTTCACCCGCCGGCCGTACGACGAGGAGGCTTCTGCGCCGGGTGGGGTGGACCCGGAGGGGTGGCGGGGGATCGGCTGACGCCGCTGGCCCGGCGCGAAGGCTGTTTCACGTGAAACATGACCTCAGGGCACCGTGCATCACCTGATACCGCACCGCACGGCCTCACAGTGGAAGCTTGAAGCCCACGTGTGAGGCCGTGAAGCCGAGCCGCTCGTAGAAGCGATGGGCGTCGGTGCGGGAGCTGTCGGAGGTCAGCTGGACCAACTGGCAGCCCTGGCGCCGGGACTCGTCGATCGCCCACTCGATCAGCCGCGTGCCCAGGCCGCTGCCGCGCTCGTCGGTGTGGACACGGACGGCCTCGATGATCGATCTGGTGGCGCCGCGGCGCGACAGTCCGGGGACGACCGAGAGCTGCAGCGTGCCGACGACGCTGCTCTCGCGCACCGCGACGATCAGATACTGGTTCGGGTCGGAGGCGAGGCGTCGCAACGCCGTCAGGTAGGGCGTCAGATCGTCCGGTGACTCGCGCTGGGCCCCCAGAGGGTCGTCGGCGAGCATCGCGACGATCGCGGCCACGTCGGCCTCCGTGGCGGGCCGTATCTCAAGATCTCCCATGCCCGCACCCTACGCACAGCCGAGCTTGTGGGCAGGGCTCAGCCCGCTGCCACCGTCAACGGAGCGAACCGCCTGGTCCAGTCACCGGGCAGCTCCGTGATCCCGTACGTCATCACCGAGTTGAAGGAGACGCCCGCCAGCCCGCGCTCCTTCGCCCACGTCAGCAGCTCTGCGTGCCGTACGTCGATGTCGGTGCGCAGGGGACGGTCGGTGTGGGCGGCGAGAGTGGCGATGAGCGCCTTGGCCGTCTCCGTGTCGCGGGCGATCAACGGACCGACGACATGGGTGTCCATGTTGGGCCAGGCGGCCGCGTAGCCGATGAGCCGGCCGTCGTCCTCGGCGACCCGCATGCGGTCCGCGAACGCCGGCAGCCGCGTGATGACGGGCGTGCGGTCGGCGCCGAACACCTCCTCGTCGAGGCGGAGGATCGCGGTGAGGTCCTCGGCGGTGGCCGCCCGTGTCACGACCCCGGGCACCGGATCGCCGGGCGTGAAGTGACCTCTGAGCATCTCGGCCCGGCCGGTGACCTTGAAACCGAGCTCCTCGTAGAGCGGGCGTCCGTTGGGGGTCGCGTGCAGGGTCAGCGGCGTGGTGCCCATCGACGAGACGACGTGCCGCATCAGCCGGCGCCCGAGGCCCTGGCGGGCATGCCGTTCGGCGACCAGAACCATGCCGACGGCCCCCAGGGAAGGCTGGTCCTGAGCTCCGTACTCCGTGACGACGCAGGCGCTGACCAGGCCCCCGTCAGGGTCGTCGATGCCGTAGCCCTTTCCTGCCGTGAGGAGGAAGCCCCATTTGTGCTCCTCGCGTGGCCACCCCCGGTTCTCGGACAAGTCGGCGCAGGCGGCGAGATCCCGGAGCGTCAGACGGCGGATGGGGAGACGGGAGAGGGAGTCAGTGGGCACGCAGGTCAGGCTGTCCGACAGGCCCCCTCGTCGTCCACCCGTTTCCGACGAGAAGCAGGAGCTTTTGGCCATGTCGTGGCCAAGCGCATAGCCGACGGCATGCGGTGGACGTTTCACGTGAAACGTGGACCGTCCTGGAGCGGGGAGGATCCGGGCCGCAGGGACGGAGCGTCCGCCCTCTGGCCCCATGGCGCGACGTCATTCCACCGAAGCGCGTTCGGTGCGTACGCGGCGTTCGGATCAAAGTCGAGACGGCCGACCGGCTGCGCCGGGAATTCGGAGTGGCGCGGGCCGACTGCATCGCCTTCTGGGAGGCGTATGAACGGGTGCGCCGCGTCCGGTGACCGAATCCGGCACCGACGGGGAGACGGGTGGACGCAGTTTAACGGCACGAGGAGATCGAAGACCCGTATACCCGGTTTTGTGAAAGGGGCGCCCCAGCACGATGGGACGCTGTGCCAGCAGTGCCGCGGAAAGAGCGCCGCGCTCATCCCTCACTCACCGCCCGGCGCAAGCGCGCAGACCGACTGAAAGCCGTTCGAGGCGAGGCACACCATGAACGCTTCGACGACACCGGACGACAAGAGCACCGAGGGCACCGACGGCACCAAGGGTGCCGGGGACGGCGGTTCGCCGGATGCCCTGCTCATCCGCCGGACCATGGCCGAGGTGGCACCGATCGCCGACCAGGTCATCTCGTACTTCTACGCGCTGCTCTTCGTCCGTCGTCCGGATCTGCGACCGCTGTTCCCGGCGGCGATGGACATGCAGCGGGACCGGCTGTTCAGGGCCCTGCTCGGCGCGGCCGAGCACATCGACGACCCCGAGGCCCTCGTCGCGCAGCTGCACAGCCTCGGCCGCGGCCACCGCAAGTACGGGGCCACGGCCGCGCACTACCCGGCCGTCGGCGAGTGCCTCATGAATGCGCTGAGCAGGCATGCATCCGTCCACTGGGACGCCGAGACGGAGGCTGCCTGGGTCCGGGCGTACACGGCGATCTCGCAGATCATGATCGACGCCGCGGCGGCGGACGAACGGCGTGCGCCGGCCTGGTGGCACGCAGAGATCGTCGCGCACGAGCGCAGAACCCCGGACGTGGCGGTCGTGACGGTCCGCCCCGACCAGCCGTACCCGTTCCTCGCCGGGCAGTACACGAGCCTGGAGACGCCGTGGTGGCCGCGGATCTGGCGGCACTACTCCTTCGCCTCCACGCCGCGTTCCGACGGTCTGCTGACGTTCCATGTGAAGGCCGTTCCCACCGGCTGGGTCTCGACCGCGCTGGTGCACCGTGCCCGCCGTGGTGACGTCATCCGGCTCGGGCCGCCGGCCGGTTCGATGACCGTCGACCACACCACCGACAACGGACTGCTCTGCCTGGGCGGCGGCACGGGCATCGCGCCCATCAAGGCTCTCGTCGAGGACGTGGCCGAGCACGGCGCACGGCGGACGGTCGAGGTGTTCTACGGCGCCCGTACCGGCAACGACCTGTACGACATCGAGACGATGCTCAGGCTGCAGCAGTCCCATCCCTGGCTCTCGGTCCGCGCGGTCGTCGACCAGCAGACGCGGCGCCGGCTCCCGGACGCCCTTCGTGAGCACGGGCCCTGGAACGGGTACGACGCCTATCTGTCGGGTCCACCCGGGATGATCCGCAGCGGTGTGAGCGCCCTGAGGTACGCCGGCATCCCGTCGGAGCGCATCAGGCACGACGCGGTCGAGGACCTCGGCGTCGCGGGGGACTGACCCGGCGGCGTCAGCCCAGGTCCGGCGCGTGCATGGCGCGCACGCCCTCGATGTTCCCGTCGAGGTAGTGACGCAGGGACAGCGGCACGAGATGGACCGACGCGATCCCCACCCGGGTGAACGGGATCCGTACGATCTCGTACTCGCCGGCGGGCTCGTCCACTTCGGGGCCGTGCCGCAGGGACGTGTCCATGGACTCCAGATGGCAGACGAAGAAGTGCTGCACCTTCACGCCGGTCGCGCCGCCGTCCTCACCGATGTGCTCCACGGTGTCCACGAAGCAGGGCACCACGTCGGTGATCTTGGCGCCGAGTTCCTCGTACACCTCGCGGTGCAGGGCGTCGACGACGGTCGAGTCCTCGGGCTCGACCCCGCCACCGGGGGTGATCCAGTACGGATCGACACCGGGCTTGGTGCGCTTGATCAGGATCAGATGGTCGCCGTCCAGCAGAACGGCACGGGCGGTGCGCTTGACCACGGGTCGGACGGTCATGGGGGAAATGTGGCCCGGCTGGTTCCACGTGAAACATCGCGGGACGTGACCGGCCGGGATCTCCCCGTGACGGGCGGAAAGGCGCAGGTCAGCACCAGCGGTCGGCGGCCCGCAGCAGCCATTCGTGAGCCCGCGCGATGTGCGGCATCGCGAGAGTGCCGGTACGCACCACCAGGAAGTAGGTCCGCAGCGGAGGCACCGCCGGTTCGTGCAGAGCGACGATCTCGCCGCGTTCGAGCGCGGTGACGCACAGATAGCGGGGCAGGACCGCGAGCCCCGCGCCCGCGACGGCGCAGGCGAGGACGGCACGCAGATCGGGAACGATGACGGTGCCCGGGGCGCCGGGGCGGCAGTCGAAGACGGAGGCCCAGTAGCGGGAGACGAAAGGCAGCGACTCGTGCACCTCGATCACCGGGACGTCCTCCAGGGCCGGCGCTCCCTTGAGATCGGGCTTGCCGGAGCCGATCTGCTCGGCCCGCTGCGGGGCGGCGACGAGGACATGTTCCTCGTCGCACAGCGGAGTCGCCGTGAGCAGGGCGCCGCGCGGACGGGCGGTGCTGATGGCCAGATCGTGATGTCCGGCGGCCAGCCCCTCCAGGATTTCTTCGGCGTTGCCGAAGGAGGCGCGCAGGGCGAATCCCTGGCCTTCCTCGCCGGTCAGCTCCGTGAGCGCGGGAAGGGCCCGCTCGGCGGTGAACTCGGGGGGGCCGGCGAGATGCAGCGTCCGTAAGGAGGACTCGTCGTCGACGCCGGTCTCGGCGATCTCCACCAGGGCGTCCAGATGTGGGGCGGCCTTGTGCGCGAGTTCGTCGCCGATGGTCGTCGGAGTGACGCCGCGGGCCTGCCGCAGGAACAGAGGGCGGCCCAGCTGCCGCTCCAGCGTGCGGATCTGCGAGGTCACGGCCGGTTGCGACAGGCCGAGCAGGGCGGCGGCGCGGGTGAAGGAGCCGGCCCGGTGCACGGTCACGAAAGTGCGCAGCAAGGCCAGATCCATCGTTCGTCCTCCCCAGTTCCCTGCCCTTCTCCCGGCCCCCAGGCAGGGCCCAACTATAAATAAGTCGATAGGTCTCTGTCGCTACAGTGATTGGACACTGACACAGAGTCAACTAGCCTTGTTCGCGCGGTTCTTCGCGCGCGGGACCGGGGACGGTCCGAGCCACGAGGGGGGAGGCTCGGACCGTCCGTCGACGGGGCCGCGCGGTACGCGGTCGCGTGCCGCGCGGAGGCCGCCGGACCGCGCTCCGCCGCGGTCATCGCGCCGACGCGTCCAGCGCGCGGTACACGTCGGCCACCAGGTCCTCGGGGTCCTCGGCGCCGACGGAGAAGCGGATGAAGCCCTCGGGCACGGCGTCCCCGCCCCAGCGTCCGCGCCGCTCGGCCGTGGACCGCACCCCGCCGAAGCTCGTCGCGTCGTCCACGAGCCGCAGCGCGTCGAGGAAACGCTCGGCACGCGCGCGCGTGGGCAGGGTGAAGGACACCACGCAGCCGTAGCGGCGCATCTGCCGCGAGGCGATCTCGTGCGAGGGGTCGCCGGGCAGCCCCGGGTAGCGCAGCCCGGTGACCTCGGGCCGCCGCAGCAGCGCCTCGGCGAGGGTCTGGGCCGTCGCGCACTGCCGGTCGACGCGGAGCTGGAGCGTGGCGATCGAGCGGTGTGCGAGCCAGGCCTCCATCGGCCCCGGAATCGCGCCGACGATCTTGCGCCAGCGGCGTACGGCGGCCATGGCCTCGGCGTCGCGGCCGACGACGTAGCCGAGCAGGACGTCCCCGTGCCCGGTGAGCTGCTTGGTGCCGCTGGCCACGGCGAAGTCCGCGCCGAGCTCCAGCGGGCGCTGCCCAAGTGGCGTCGCGAGCGTGTTGTCGACGGCGACGCGTGCGCCCCGCGCGTGTGCCGCCTCGACGAGACGGCGGACGTCGCACACGTCGAGCCCGGGGTTCGAGGGCGTCTCCAGCCACAGCAGCTTCGCGCCGTCGAGGACGTCCAGCTGGGCGTCCTGGCCGGTCGGTGCCGTACGCACCTCGATGCCGTACGCCTCCAGCTGTGCGCGCACCAGGGGCAGGGCCTGGTAGCCGTCGGCGGGCAGCACCGCCGTGTCCCCGGCGCGCAGCAAGGAGAACAGGACGGAGGAGACGGCGGCCATGCCGGAGGCGAACACCAGCGTCTCCACGCGGTCCTGCCCGGCTGCGCCGTCCTGCCCCGGTGCCTCCAGCTCGCCGACGGCCCGCTCCAGCAGCGTCCAGGTGGGGTTCTCGTCCCGGCCGTAGGTGTACGGGCCGCCCACCTCGCCCGGCAGATGGAAGTGGGCGGCGAACACCGGTCCGGGCAGCGTCGGTTCGTTCTTGACCGCTTCGGGCAGGCCCGCCCGCACCGCGCGCGTGCCGTCACCGTCGCCCGCGGGCCCGCCCTCCGCGGAATCACTCATGCCGCCCGTCCCTCCAGGTGCTCGCGTACCGCGGCGAGGAGGCCCTCGCTCGCTGCTTCCACCATCTCAAGGCACTCCTCGAATCCGTCCAGGCCCCCGTAGTACGGGTCCGGGACGTCGAGGTCGTGGCCGGCCGCCGGGTCGTAGGAGCGCAGCAGCCGTACCTTGGCCGCGTCCTCCTGGGCGGGCGCGAGGCGGCGCAGCGCCTTGAGGTGGCCGGTGTCGAGGGCGATGACGAGGTCGAGGCGGGAGAACCACGACGCCTCGAACCGGCGCGCCCGGTGATCGGTGTCGTAGCCGCTCCCCTCCAGGACGGAGACGGTGCGCGGATCGGCGCCGTCGCCTTCGTGCCAGCCGCCGGTGCCGGCGCTGTCGACCTCGACGCGGCCGTCGAGACCGGCCTCCGCGACCCGGGCGCGGAACACGGACTCGGCCATCGGGGAGCGGCAGATGTTGCCCGTGCAGACGAAGCAGACGCGGTAGCTCATCGCCGTCTCAGTCCTCGTCGGGCAGGACGACGTGCAGTGCCCACGAGACGATCGAGATGATCAGGCCGCCCAGGACCGCGGTCCAGAAGCCGTCGACGTGGAAACTCAGGTCGAACTTGCCGGCCAGCCACGAGGTGAGCAGCAGCATCAGGGCGTTCACGACCAGGGTGAACAGCCCCAGCGTCAGAATCATCAGCGGCAGGCTCAGCAGCTTCACTATCGGCTTGACCAGGAAGTTCACCAAGCCGAAGATCAACGCGACGATGATCAGGGTGCCGGCCTTCTTGCCCGTGCTGTCACCGGTCAGGGTGATCTTGTCGAGCAGCCACACGGCGACCGCCAGGGCACCCGCGTTGGCGATCGTCTTGACTACGAAATTCTTCATGTGTCTGATCGTGGCAGACGAGATCGGCTACGAGCAGTGGGGCGAGGGCGGCAACCGCGATGAAGGCATTCCGGCTGGACGAACTTGAGGCGGAACGTGCCGCCAACGAGGGCGCATACCTGCAGTTTCTGCGCGAGCGGAACATGTCCGTCGGGCTGTACGCGCTCAATGCCGGCGAACATGATCCGCAGAAGCCGCACAATCAGGACGAGGTCTACTTCGTCGTGAGCGGCCGCGCCTCCGTCTCCGTCGGCCAGGAGACCACGGAGGTGGCGCGCGGCAGCGTGGTGTACGTGCCGGCCGGCGTCTCCCACAAGTTCCACCACATCAGCGAGGACCTGCGGGTCCTGGTGGTGTTCTCTCCGCCCGAAAGCTGAGGCGCCCTCTCGGGGTTCCCTAGGGGTTCAGTCAGGGGAGGACAAGGGGTGCGGGACCCCCGCCGGCACCCCTGCCGGCTCTAGCATTGAGTGCAGGACATCGATGGAGCCCTGCGCACAGCAGCCGGGCGGAAAGATGAGGACGAGGGCAATGGGAGAGATTTTCGGCGGACTGCCGTGGTGGGTGAAGTGGGTCGCGGTGCCGGTCATCGCCCTGGTCGTGTTCGGCGGGCTGATAGCCAGCGTGGTCGGCTTCGTCATCGGACTGCTCTTCAAGGTGCTGGTCTTCGTGGCACTGGTCGGCGGACTGATCTACGTCGTGCGGAAGTTCATGTCGAGCTCGTCGTCACGAAGCGACTGGTGAGGCCCCTGGGACTCCGGTGACCGGTAACGGGAATCACCGGGTCCCTCGCGCGAGGGAAGTTTTCCGGACAGGCCGTCTCCAGGCGGCTACCGGCCATTAGAGTCCGGAAATCGACGCGGGGAAGACCCCGTCGGCGGCGTACCTTCCCACCCGTGTTCCCCGGCACGGTCTGCCCCTCGCGCTACGGGAGTAATCCTTGGTCACGGTAGACACCGCACTCGCGGATCCCCACGCACCTCCCGCTCCACCTCCGCGACACCGCATCAGGCCCCCGGAACAGCCGGGGCCTTCGACGCAGGAGCGCGCGACGCCGGCGCCCGCCCGCTCGCGTCCGGCCGCGCCACCACCGCCGTCGCGTCCGCACTCACCTCCGCCGTCCCGTCCGGCGGCACCCGCGGAGCCGTCCACGGACGCCTCTTGCGCACCCTCGCCGTCCGCGACCCTCATCGGGTCCGTCCAGCGCGCGATGCGCCTTCTGGAATGCGTCGCCGGGCACGAGAACGGAGCTCCGGCCAAACAGCTGGCCCGCGAGACGGGCCTGGCACTGCCGACGGCGTACCACCTGCTGCGCACCCTGGTCCACGAGGGCTATCTGTGCCGCGACCGGGGCCTGTTCTTCCTCGGTGACGCGGCGGTCCGGCTGAGCAGCGGCGCGGCCCAGCAGAAACGTCGCGGCACGATCGTGGACGCGCTCGCCCGCTGGCGGGACGCGCTCGGTGCGCCCGTGTACTACGCGGTGTACCGGGAGGGCGAGATCGAGGTCGTGTGCGTCTCCGACACCCCGGGCAATCCGGCGGTCGAGGAGTGGGCCGACTTCCGTGAGACCGCACACGCACATGCGGTCGGCCAGTGCCTGCTCTCCCAGCTGGACGAGACCGCCCGCCGCGACCACCTCGACCGCTACCCCGTGCGGCCCCTCACCCCGTACACGGTGCGTGACAACCAGGCGCTGCTGAGGCGACTCGAACGGGCTAATCGGCGGGAACCGGTGACGGAACGCCAGGAGTACGCACTCGGGACGGTCTGCGCGGCGATCCCGATCACCGTGGGCACCGCGGCCGGGACGATGGCCATCTCCCTGCCTGCTCATCAGGCTGATCGGCTGGTGCCGGCGGTCGAGCAGCTCCAGCGCGAGATCGGACAGCTGCTGGGGTCACTGGCGCTCTCTATCAGCATCTGAAAACTCACTCCTTGTGATCTGCTGTGTACTTTCAGCAAGATGCCCTCAGAGGCTGGGGATGATTCCCGGCCGTTCGGTTTCACAAGACGGGGTAGGCGATGCGCGAGTCCGTACAGGCAGAGGTCATGATGAGCTTTCTCGTCTCCGAGGAGCTCTCGTTCCGCATCCCGGTGGAACTGCGCTACGAGGCCTCTGATCCGTATGCCGTACGGCTGACCTTCCACCTGCCCGGTGATGCTCCGGTGACCTGGGCGTTCGGCCGTGAACTGCTCATCGACGGGGTGGGCCGGCCGTGCGGCGAGGGAGACGTACGGGTCTCGCCCGCCGAACCGGACTCGCTCACCGAGGTGCTGATCCGGCTTCAGGTGGGCTGTGACCAGGCGCTGTTCCGCTCGTCCACGGTGCCGCTCATCGCCTTCCTGGACCGTACCGACAAGCTCGTGCCGCTCGGCCAGGAGGGCTCCCTCGCGGACTTCGACGCCCATCTCGACGAGGCGCTGGACCGGATTCTGGCGGAGGAGCAGAGCGCGGGCTGACGGCCGGCGCCAGGCAGCGGCCGTAACGCTTCTGCGCGCGGCGGAGGGTTGCAGGAACGCTTCTGCGCCGGGCCTGTCCGCCGGCGCGGAAGCAGCCGGCTCAGCGCTTGCGGCGCCGGCCCCTGCCCGACCGTGCCGGAGCCGGTGCGGCGGCTCCCGGCGCCCTCGCCGCGACCGGCTCGGGCCCCGGCCGGTCGGCCGCGACCACCACGGCCGCGAGCAGCGTGGTGACGGGTACGGAGGCGACCAGGCCGATCGAGCCCACCAGGGTGCGGACGATCTCCTCGGCGACCAGCTCGCTGTTGGCGACCGTCCCCACGCCGCTCTGCGCGATGGAGAAGAGCAGCAGCAACGGCAGTGCGGCGCCCGCGTAGGCGAGGACGAGGGTGTTGACGACGGACGCGATGTGGTCCCGGCCGATGCGGATTCCGGCCCGGTACAGCTCACGGCGGCCCATCGAGGGGTTCGCCTCGTGCAGCTCCCAGACCGCCGAGGTCTGGGTGACCGTCACGTCGTCGAGGACGCCGAGCGAGCCGATGATGACGCCCGCGAGCAGCAGACCGCTCATGTCGATCGACGGGTAGAGGCCGTGGATCAGGCCGGTGCTGTCGTCCGTGTTGCCGGTCAGGGCGGCCCAGCCGATGAACCCCGAGCCGAGCACGCCGATCAGTGCGAGGGAGAGCAGCGTGCCGAGCACCGCCACGGACGTACGGGCGGACAGGCCGTGGCACATGTAGAGGGCGAGCAGCATGATGGCGCTCGCCCCGACCACCGCCACGAGCAGCGGGTTCGAGCCCTGCAGGATCGCGGGCAGGATGAAGAAGGTCAGCACCATGAAGCTGACGGCCAGCGCGACCAGCGCCATGACACCGCGCAGCCGCCCGACGACCACGACGGCGAGCGCGAAGATGCCGGCGAGCAGCGCCATGGGGAAGCGGCGGTCGACGTCGGTGACCGAGTACTGCAGTTCCTTGGGTGCGGAGGGCTCGTAGGCGGCCACGACCTTCTCGCCCTCGTGCAGCTGCCGCGACTGGTCCGGCTGCACGATCTCGGTGAACGTGCGGCCCTTGTCCTTGCCGGTGTCGACGTGGATCGTCGCCTTCTTGCAGGTGCCCTTCTCCGGCTGCCGGGCGGAGGAGCCCGCGGTGCCGGAGGTGTCGCCCGCCGAGGCCTGTCCGGAGCCGTTCACCGCCGTGCAGCTCACGTTCACGACCTGGGCGACCGTCGCCTGCTGGGTCTGCCGGTCGAATCCCACGCCGGATCGCTGGTGGGCCGGTGCGCCCCCGGGCCACAGCACCACGAGCCCGACCACCACGGCCGCGGCGAACGGGATGAGCACCGCCGCGATGACCTTGCGCAGGTGCCGGGAGACGGGCGCGGCGGGACCGTGGCTGTGCGAGTGCCCGTGAGCGGCGCCGGCATGGCCGCCGTGCCCGTGGCCGCTGCCCTGCCCGCCGGCGTGCCCGCTGTGATCACGGCCGGTACGTGGTCCGGCGCCGTGATCGTGGTGGGCATCGTGGCCGTACCCCTGGCCGCTGTCGGAGCCGGGACCGTGGGGCGGCTCCGGGGATGGGTAGGGGTGCCGGTGTGTCGTGGTCACGGCCCGATCATTGCAAGAACGCCGGGGCCCCCTGTTCAGCTCGCCGGAATTGACGCTAGCGTGGAGACACCTTTGCACACGCGGGAGCTCGGAGCACCGGGCTGAGAGGGCGCTGACCTCCGTCCCTGCGATGTTTCACGTGGAACATCACCGAAGTCGGGTGATGGTCCGACGAGACGTCGACAGACGGATATCGCTGCGTCGACCGCCGAACCTGTTACCGGGTAATGCCGGCGTAGGGAGTAGGTCTCATGACCAACAAGGACGTACGCACGCCTGCCTCCGACCAGGACGCACCGTCCCTTCCGGGCGAACAGTCCGCAGAACAGTCCTCGGAGGCCGGGAAGTCCGTCGGCTGGCACAAGGCGTATGTCGAGGGCTCACGCCCCGATCTGCGGGTGCCGGTCCGTCAGGTGCACCTCACCAACGGGCAGTCGGTCACGCTGTACGACACCTCCGGCCCGTACACCGATCCGCTCACCCACACCGATGTCCGCAGGGGGCTCGCCCCGCTGCGGGAGAACTGGATCGTCGCCCGTGGCGACACCGAGGAGTACGCGGGCCGCCCCGTACGCCCGGAGGACGACGGCATCAAGCACACCTCGCCGCGTGGCGGGCTGCGCAACCTCGACGCGGTCTTCCCCGGACGTCCGCGCCAGCCGCGGCGCGGACGCGAAGGGAAGGCGGTCACCCAGCTCGCCTACGCACGCCAGGGCGAGATCACACCCGAGATGGAGTTCGTGGCGCTCCGGGAGAACGTGGCGCCGGAGGTGGTCCGCGAGGAGATCGCGGCGGGCCGCGCGGTGCTGCCGGCCAACGTCAACCACCCGGAGATCGAGCCGATGATCATCGGCAAGAGGTTCCTGGTGAAGGTCAACGCCAACATCGGCAATTCCGCGGTGACGTCCTCCATCGAGGAGGAGGTCGAGAAGATGACCTGGGCGACCCGCTGGGGCGCCGACACGGTCATGGACCTGTCCACCGGCCGCAACATCCACACGACACGTGAATGGGTGCTGCGCAACTCCCCCGTGCCCATCGGCACCGTGCCGCTCTACCAGGCCCTGGAGAAGGTCGACGGCCGGGCGGAGGAGCTCACCTGGGAGATCTACAAGGACACCGTCATCGAGCAGGCCGAGCAGGGCGTGGACTACATGACGGTCCACGCGGGGGTCCGCCTGCCGTACGTCCCGCTCACCGCGAACCGCAAGACCGGCATCGTCTCGCGCGGCGGCTCGATCATGGCCGCCTGGTGCCTCGCGCACCACAAGGAGTCGTTCCTGTACGAGAACTTCGAGGAGCTCTGCGAGATCCTCGCCGCCTACGACGTCACGTACTCGCTGGGCGACGGTCTGCGGCCGGGTTCGATCGCGGACGCCAACGACGAGGCGCAGTTCGCCGAGCTGCGCACGCTCGGGGAGCTCAACACGATCGCCAAGCGCTTCCACGTGCAGACCATGATCGAAGGTCCGGGACACGTCCCGATGCACAAGATCAAGGAGAACATCGACCTTCAGCAGGAGATCTGCGAGGAGGCGCCGTTCTACACGCTCGGCCCGCTGACCACGGACGTCGCGCCGGCGTACGACCACATCACCTCCGGCATCGGTGCCGCGATGATCGCCTGGTGGGGCACGGCCATGCTCTGCTACGTCACGCCCAAGGAGCACCTGGGCCTGCCCAACCGTGACGACGTCAAGACCGGCGTCATCACCTACAAGATCGCCGCGCACGCGGCCGACCTCGCCAAGGGGCACCCCGGTGCCCAGGAGTGGGACGACGCGCTGTCCGACGCCCGGTTCGAGTTCCGGTGGGAGGACCAGTTCAATCTCGCCCTGGACCCGGACACGGCACGGGAGTTCCACGACGAGACCCTGCCGGCCGAGCCCGCCAAGACCGCCCACTTCTGCTCGATGTGCGGGCCGAAGTTCTGCTCGATGAAGATCAGCCAGAGCATCACGGAGCGGTTCGGTGGTGCGGCGGCTGAGGGGGCCTCGCCCGAGGAGATCGCCGAGGGCATGCTCCAGAAGTCGAAGGAGTTCGCGGCGAGCGGGAACCGTGTGTATCTGCCCCTGGCGGACTGAGCCCCCGGCGCGTCCGCACTCCACGGGCCCTTCCCTCCCCGACGGCGAGGGAAGGGCCCGTGCGGTGCGGCACGGCACCCGCCGTGGGTGGGCGTGGTGGCCGGCGCCTTCACGGCCGGCGTCCGCGCGGGCGCCGTTTCCGGGGTGATCGCCCGGACGGAGAAGACACGCCGACGCCGCTTGCTGCGACGCGGACTGCGGGACGGCTCCGAGGAGAGGGCCCGCCTGCCGGCGCCGTACGGGAGGGGTCCGGCCCGGCGCCGTACGGGAGGGGTCCGGCCCGGCGCCGTACGGGAGGGGTCCGGCCCGGCGCCGTCCTTAGAGGTCGAAGGCGTGCGCGGCGGGCGGGCCGGCCCACCCCAGGGAGGGAGCCGTTCGAGCCGGGCACGCCCACCGCGACGGGCCGCGCGCCGGAGACGACGGCCGGCGCGCCACGGAGCGTCGCGGTGCCGCGCCACGGCGTCGCGGTGCCGCGCCACGGAGTGTCGTGGCTCCGGCGTGTGCCCAGCGGCCGGCCGGTCGTCGCGTTTCCCCCACCGCGGGCCGTGGCGCCGGTCGCGAGCTGTTCGTACGAGTGCGTCCGGGGAGTACCGCCTGACGGCTGTCGGGCTCCATGAGCCGGTTGTCGCGAATGCGGTGGTTCTGTTCCCGCCCGTGCGGGACAGCGGGACAATGACAGCGGGCCAAGCCCCCGGGCCGGATCGTCGCACAGCGACGGTGGCAGGGGGCGAAGGAGGAGTGCTCGATGGCGCAAGGGGAGCGCGACGAACGAATCGCGCAAGCATTCCTGGAGTTGGCCGACACCCTGGTGGAGGGCTTCTACCTGGTCGATTTCCTGCATGTCCTCACCGATCACATGCTCGAACTGCTGGATGTGACGGCGATCGGGGTGATCATGGTCGACACCCGGGGACGGCTGGTGGACGTGACCGCGTCCACGCACACCGCGCACCAACTGGAAGAGGCGCAGATCGAGTTCGACGAGGGACCGTCGAAGGACTGCTGCCGTCAGCACGAGCAGGTCGGCCCCGTGGACCTGACCCGGCAGGCCGCCGCCGAACGCTGGCCACGCTTCACCAAGGCGGCCCGCACGGCCGGATTCGCCGCGGTGGCCGCCATCCCGCTGCGCCTGCGCGAGGAGGTCATCGGCGCGGTGAACGTCTTCCACGCCCTCCCCGTCGGCCTCCACCCGGCGAGCCTGCGCCTGGGACAGGCCCTCGCGGACGCTGCGACCATCGGCATCCTGCACCAGCGCCTGGCCCAGGACCAGGCCGAACGGGTCGGCCAGCTGCAGACCGCGCTGAACAGCCGGATCATCATCGAGCAGGCCAAAGGCGCCCTCGGGGCCCAGCTGGACATCTCGCCCGACATCGCCTTCGACCGCCTGCGCGCCCACGCCCGCAGCAACCGGAGGTCACTGACCGACCTGTGCCGACTCGTCGTCGAGGGCCGCGTGTCCGCCGGGATCTTCGCCACCGCGCAGGATCGCCCGCGCCGCTCGTGACGCTTGTTTCGTGCCGTCCTGCGGCCCGCGCCGCCGGCGCCCCACCGCACTCAGTCAAGGAGCCCCGCGGTGCCCGCAGAAACCCCCGACATCCCCGGCCTGCTGGCCGTCGCCACCCAGGAGGGCCACGGCCTGACGGCGCTCTCGCCCGGAGCCTGCGCGACCGCCCTCGGCCTCGACAGCCTCACCCTCTGCCTGCTCGACCACTCCGGCCTCGAACTCGTCTGGTACGACCCGGCGGACACCGCCGGGGTCGCCTTCGAGGATCTCCAGTTCACCCTCGGTGAGGGCCCCACCGTGGACGCGGCCCGCACCGGTGACGTCGTACTCGTCCCCGATCTGCACGCCGTGCCCGAGGACCGGTGGCCTGCCCTGCTCGCCGCCACGCACCCCAAGCCCGCGCAGGCCGCACATGCCGTCCCCGTCCATCTGGGGGTGGCCCGGCTCGGCGTCCTCACCGGCCACCGCAGTACCGTCGGCATGCTCACCCGCCCCGAGATGAGCGATCTGCTCGCCCTCGCCGAAGGCGTCACGGCGATCCTCACCACGCCCCACGGCATCCACGACATGAGCAGCAGCAACCCGCTGCCGCTGCATCGTGCCCTGATCCACCAGGCGACCGGCGCCCTGACCGTTCTGCTCGGCATCTCCGTGGAGGAAGCCCTCGCGCGCCTGCGCGCCTACGCCTTCACCCACGACATTCCCCTCATGGACGTGGCACACGACGTCGTCGACCACGGGTTCGACCTGGACGGTCTACCCCGCTGACCACGTGAGGGGATCGAGGCGGGCACGGCGCAAGGGGTGTTCGGCCTGCGCTCCCCCGGCCGGCCCCGGCGGACGGTTCCGCTGCGGAGGGCGCAAGCCGGCCGTCACTCCGGCTGGTGTTCCGGGCCTCCGAACTCCGGGCTGGTGTAGTCGGGGCTCGAGAAGCTCGGGCGCGGTCCGGTGGCGCCGTCGTCCGGGCTGCTGAAGCCGGGGCGGTCGTAGCCCAGACTCGGCATACGGCTGGTCGGCGTCCGCGGTGTGGTGCTGTGCAGCGCCGCTGCGGCGCCCGGGTCGGCGAGGGCCTCCCCGAGGAACGGCATGATGCCGCGCTCCAGAAGCGCCTCGCGCCAGGCCTCTCTGGCCAGCGCCACGTCCCCGCGCAGTTCGCCGTACGGCCCGCTCTCCGACGACGGCCTGTTGCGCAGAGCGGTGAGCAGCAGTCCGACGGCGGCGACCAGGATCGCCGCCGCGGTCAGGGCGCCGAACACCCAGCCGGCGGTGATCATGGTCTTGCCGAACACCTGGCCGGGGTCGAGCGACCTGATGACATAGCCGACGAGCAGGAAGATCACCGCGGCTGTTCCGGCGAGGACCGGCGTGAGGACGGCGGCGACGGCGACGGCGCCCGCGCCGGCTGTCTCGGCGGCCTCGCCGAGGGTGGTGGCGAGCCCCATCGCCGGCCCGCCGGGCTCCGAGGAGCCCGCCTCGCGGGTGGACGACGGGGTGGACGACGCCGGCTGGCGCAGTTCCTCGCGCACCTTCACGTAGTGCTGGTACTCGGTCGCCGCGGCCGCCGTGATGAGCGCGGAGGCGTTGAGCGCCATGGTGCGCAGCTGTTCGGCGTTGAGCCGCTGTCCCACAGCGGCCAGTTCCGGGCGGTTTGGGGCGGAGCGCAGCGCCTCGTCGAGGACCCGCTCGTATTCCTGGCGGTCCTCACTCAGCAGGTGCTGCGGAACGCTGTTCATGTGCATCCCCCGATGCTCCGTAGGGCTTGGGGCTCGCATGCCAACGAGCCGTCGGGCAGAAACGGAGGGGAGCCTGCTACGGATAAGCCGATGGTAGAGCGGTCACGGCACGTGGTGACAGGGGGTTTCCAGAAATTGGCCGCCGGCCTGCACCGTTCGTCGTGATTCCTCCTGCGGGAGGTCGCCTGCCCTGTGAACGTTCAGATATCCAGGGGAAGTTGTTGCACCAGTAGCTTTCCGGCCATGGTCACTCCGCCGTCCATCGCGATGGCCAGCCCCTCGGCGTAGACGTGCGGCCCCTCGACCACCGGGCCCGCGCTGTCCTCGCCGTCCTCGGACCCGACCTCGCCCAGCAGGTACGGGATGGGGCTGTGGCCGTGAACGATCCGTGTGCCGCCGTACGTATCCAGCAGGGAACGGACGGCGTCTGCACCACCTTCGTCGCGGAAGGAGAACCGCTTGGTGAACTTGCGGAACAGATCCCAGCACTCGTCGGCGTCGTTGCGCGTGAGCGTCTCGCGGACGGTGTCGTTGACCGCCTCGATCGAGTCGCCGTAGTCGAGGTAGGCGGTGGTGTCCGAGTGGACGAGCAGATAGCCGTCGACCGACTCCATGGCGTCGAGGCGGGCCATCCACTGCAGATGGTGGTCCTGCAGGCGGTCCATGTCGGTCTTCTGGCCGCCGTTGAGGAGCCAGGCGGCCTGGAACGTGGCCGTGCCCGCGCCGGAGTTGACGGGGGTGTCGCCGAACCGCTTGGCGCCGAGCAGCAGCAGCTCGTGGTTGCCCATGAGCGCCTTGCAGTAGCCGCCGGCCGCGGCCGCCTCCGCCGACAGGCGCATCACGAGCTCGATGACGCCGATGCCGTCGGGGCCGCGGTCGGTGAAGTCGCCGAGGAACCACAGCCGGGAGGTGCCGGCGCACCACTGTCCCGCGGCGTCGACGAGGCCCTGCTCCCGGAGGGCGGCGAGCAGCTCGTCCAGATAGCCGTGCACGTCGCCGACGACGTACAGGGGGCCGCTGCCGTCCGTCTCCTGCGGGGCGGCCTGGGGCCCGGGCGCGACGGGCACCTGGAGCGTGTCACCGCGGTTGATGACGGGCAGGTCGCGCTCGGTCGGTGTGTACCCCTCGGGAAGGGCGGTCTCCTCGGGCGGGACGACGTCACCGGGACGGGCGTTCTGGCCGTACGGACCGGTCTCGTGGACGTACGCCGGTACCCGGAAGTCGCGCAACGTCGCCGTCCGTTCCGCTTCGGGTCCCTGACCGGCCCCCTGAGTCATCAGACCCCTCCACCATCGCGCCGCATCTGCACCGCTTCGGACTGCCTGGTCGCAGCGGCCCGCGGTGTCGTGGGCCCATCATAGGAATGCCGATCGCGCCATGTGATGACCCAGGGGTGGTGAATCGGAGTAAGAGTCCAGTTCACCGCGGCTTTCGCCCCGATTGGGCAGGGCTTGGACCGCATGCTGACCGACTCTGCCCTACTCCTCCTCGGGTGATCGCGGCGCACTGACCGTCGTCCGCGGCGGGCGCCGCTGCGAGGAGGTGCGCACGATCAGCTCCGTCGGTATCACCTGCTCGACCGGCCGGTCCGAGTCGACCCCCTCGATCGCGTCGATGAGGAGCTGCACGACCGCCGTGCCGATGCGCCGCGGCTTGAGCGAGAGCGTGGTGATCGGCGGCTCGGTGTTGGCGTACACGGTGGACTCGCTGCAGCAGACCAGAAGCAGGTCGTCCGGTACGCGCATGCCGTAGCGGCGGGCCGCGGCAAGCAGGTCGGTGCCGTTCGGGTCGAACAGGCCGTAGACGGCGTCGGGCCGGTCGGGGCGGGCGAGCAGGCGGTCGGCGGCGACGGCGCCCGCACAGGGGTCGTGCGCCGGGTAGGCCTCGTACACCGGGTCCTGGCCGACGCGTTCGCACCAGCGCAGGTAGGCCGTCGTCGACAGATGCGTGTACGTGTCGGTCGTCGTCCCGGTCAGCAGGCCGATACGGCGGGCGCCGGCGGCGGCCAGATGGTCGAGGATGCCGAGGACGGCGGCCTCGTGGTCGTTGTCGACCCAGGCGGTGACCGGGAGGGCGCCTGCCGGGCGGCCGTCGGAGACGACCGGTAAACCCTGCCGGACCAGCTCGCTGACGACCGGGTCCTGGTCGGAGGGGTCGATGACGACCGTGCCGTCCAGCGCGACGTTGGACCACACGTCGTGGCGCGAGGTCGCGGGCAGGATGACCAGCGCGTAGCCGCGGGCGAGGGCGGCCGAGGTGGCGGCGCGCGCCATCTCGGCGAAGTAGGCGAACTCGGTGAAGGTGAAAGGTTCATCCCCGTACGTCGTCACGGTCAGGCCGATGAGGCCCGACTTGCCGGTACGGAGCGTTCGGGCCGCCGCCGACGGGCGGTAGCCCAGCCGGTCTGCGACCTCGCGGACATGGCGTCGGGTGGCGTCCGGGAGCCGGCCCTTGCCGTTGAGGGCGTCCGAGACGGTCGTGATGGAGACTCCGGCGGCGGCGGCAACGTCCCTGATGCCCGCCCGGCCCGGCCGGCTGCCTCGGCGTGAGGTTTCCGCGCGGCTCACCTGGTGCTTCCCTGCTGCTGTCATGGCGAGCCGATAGTAGGGCTCATGCAGTGGGGTAGGGCGGACGCATATGCACGCGTTGACAGGCACGTTTCTGCAAGGTCATCAGACGTCAACTGCCTTTGAAACCAAGATAGTTGAACGATCCAATGGCACTACGTGACTTGTCTGCACGCATGAGCCTGCCAAGCTCCGGATGTCTCGAAGAGGTCTCAACTCACCTGCACGGGTGATGCGCGCTACGGCGTGAGCCACCGGCGCGTAGATATATGTGAAGGCGCCCCACGATTCGTCTGCCTAAGGGTGGTGTTGCCCCTGATGCGGCTGTGACGGAGGAGGTCCGGCCCAGCTGTACGCACGGACGCCGAATCCTCATAAGGTAAGGAGTATTGGAAGCCGGTGGGTCATGAGGAGGACTGCGGTGAGCGAGACGAGCCCCAAGCTGCGCGCCGAGCTGGAGGGTATCCCCACCTACAAGCCGGGCAAGCCCGCCGCGGCCGGTGGGCCGGTGGCCTACAAGCTGTCCTCCAACGAGAACCCCTATCCGCCCCTGCCCGGTGTGATGGAGACGGTGACGGCCGCGGTCTCGTCGTTCAACCGCTACCCGGACATGGCCTGCTCGGGCCTGATGAGCGAGCTCTCCGAGCGCTTCGGGGTGCCCCTGTCCCATCTGGCCACCGGCACCGGCTCGGTCGGCGTCGCCCAGCAGCTGATCCAGGCCACCAGCGGCCCCGGTGACGAGGTCGTCTACGCCTGGCGGTCCTTCGAGGCGTACCCGATCATCACCCAGATCAGCGGCGCGCGGTCGGTGCAGGTGCCGCTGACCGCGGGCGATGTGCACGACCTGGACGCGATGGCGGACGCGATCACTGACCGGACGCGGCTGGTCTTCGTCTGCAACCCCAACAACCCGACCGGCACGGTCGTCCGGCGGGCGGAGCTGGAGCGGTTCCTCGACCGGGTGCCGGGCGATGTGCTGGTGGTGCTGGACGAGGCCTACCGCGAGTTCATCCGCGACCCCGAGGTGCCCGACGGCGTGGAGTTCTACCGCAGCCGGCCGAACGTCTGCGTGCTGCGCACCTTCTCCAAGGCGTACGGCCTCGCGGGACTGCGCGTCGGCTTCGCGATCGCCCAGGAGCCGGTCGCGGCGGCGCTGCGCAAGACGGCGGTGCCGTTCGGGGTGAGCCAGCTCGCGCAGGAGGCGGCCATCGCCTCGCTGCGGGCCGAGGACGAACTGCTCGGCCGGGTGGGCTCCCTGGTCTGCGAGCGCAACCGCGTGGTCGAGGCGCTGCACGCGCAGGGCTGGACGGTGCCCGAGACCCAGGCCAACTTCGTGTGGCTGCGGCTGGGGGAGCGCACGGCGGCGTTCGCGCAGGCGTGTGAGCAGCACGGCGTCGTGGTCCGGCCGTTCCCCGGCGAGGGTGTGCGGGTGACGGTCGGCGAGACCGAGGCGAACGACATCTTCCTGAAGGTGACGGAAGCGTTCCGCAAGGAGTGGTGAGACCGCGCGGCCGGCCTCAGCCGGCCACGAGTTCCACGCGTACGGGGTCGCCGTCGCGGACCGTGGCGAGGAGCCGGTGGTCGCCGTCGAGGCGGCCGAGGACGTTGCAGGGACTCGCGAGGCGGCACTCGGCGCCTCGCGAGATCGGTGTGGGCCCGTAGGGGAGGGCGAGCGCGTCCCCGTCGGTCCAGAAGGCGACGGTGCCCGCCTCCACGACCTGCCGGGCCGTCGTTTCACGTGGAACACGCACACCCGTGTCGAAGTAGACCTCCTCGCCCCAGGTGCGGGCGGTGGAGGTCATGGGCAGTGCCGTGCCCAGGGACCGGGCGGTCGGGGTGTCGTCGAGGGTCGCGGTGAGGTGGCCGGCGGGCCACGAGATCCGTATCTGCACGAGTGGCAATTCAACAAGATGTTGAACTTGCTGCCAAGACGGGGTGCCGATCGGCCCAAGCGCGACCCCCCTGCGGGCTTCGATAATCAGTGCGTCATAATTGCTTGTGAATGTGAACGCGTTCACAAGCGTGTCCCGGTTGCTCCAGTGATGTGTGTAACAAAAGGGGCAAACTGCCGCTGTACCACGGCGACGTAAGGAGAATGACGACGTGGACCTGGCTCTGGCGCCGGAGACACTGGCGCGATGGCAGTTCGGCATCACCACCGTCTACCACTTCCTGTTCGTCCCCCTGACGATCTCCCTGGCCGCCCTCACGGCCGGCCTGCAGACCGCCTGGGTGCGAACGGAGAAGGAGAAGTACCTCAGAGCGACGAAGTTCTGGGGCAAGCTCTTCCTGATCAACATCGCGATGGGTGTGGTCACGGGCATCGTGCAGGAGTTCCAGTTCGGCATGAACTGGTCCGACTACTCGCGCTTCGTCGGTGACATCTTCGGAGCGCCGCTCGCCTTCGAGGCCCTGATCGCCTTCTTCTTCGAGTCGACCTTCATCGGCCTGTGGATCTTCGGCTGGGACAGGCTGCCCAAGAAGATCCATCTGGCCTGCATCTGGATGGTGTCGATCGGCACGATCCTGTCGGCGTACTTCATCCTCGCGGCCAACTCCTGGATGCAGCACCCCGTCGGCTACCGGATCAACAAGGCCAGGGGGCGCGCCGAGCTCACCGACTTCTGGCACGTGCTGACCCAGAACACCGCGCTCGCCCAGGCGTTCCACACGCTCACGGCCTCCTTCCTGACCGGCGGCGCGTTCATGGTCGGCATCGCGGCCTTCCACCTGTTCCGCAAGAAGCACGTCCCGGTGATGAAGACTTCGTTGCGGCTGGGGCTGGTCACCGTCGTCATCGCCGGCCTGCTCACCGCGATCAGCGGTGACACGCTCGGCAAGGTCATGTTCAAGCAGCAGCCGATGAAGATGGCGGCGGCCGAGGCCCTGTGGGACGGCCAGGACTCCGCGCCGTTCTCGGTCTTCGCCTACGGAGACGTGAGCAAGGGACACAACAGCGTCGAACTGTCCGTCCCCGGCATACTGTCGTTCCTCGCCGACGACAACTTCAACTCCTACGTCCCCGGCATCAACGACACCAACAAGGCCGAGCAGGAGAAGTACGGCCCCGGCGACTACCGGCCCATCATCCCGGTCACCTTCTGGGCGTTCCGCTGGATGATCGGCTTCGGCATGGCGTCCTTCGGAGTCGGCCTGCTCGGACTGTGGCTGACCCGCAAGAAGTTCATGCTGCCGCAGCACCTGCGGGTCGGTGAGGACGAGGTGCCGCATCTGGTCCTGTTCCGCAACAAGGCCCTCAGCCCCAAGCTCGGCCGGCTCTACTGGCTGCTGGCCATCTGGACCCTGGGCTTCCCGCTGATCGCCAACTCCTGGGGCTGGATCTTCACCGAGATGGGCCGCCAGCCGTGGGTCGTCTACGGCGTCCTGCAGACCCGGCACGCGGTCTCCCCCGGAGTCTCCCAGGGCGAGGTGCTGACCTCGATGACCGTCTTCACCCTGCTGTACGCCGTCCTCGCGGTCGTCGAGGTCAAGCTGCTGGTGAAGTACGTGAAGGCAGGACCGCCCGAGCTCACCGAGGCCGACCTCAACCCGCCCACGAAGATCGGCGGCGACACCCGTGACGCCGACAAGCCGATGGCCTTCTCGTACTAGGCCGAGGGAGATCGAGTCATGGAACTGCACGACGTCTGGTTCGTCCTGATCGCCGTCCTGTGGATCGGCTACTTCTTCCTGGAGGGCTTCGACTTCGGGGTCGGCGTGCTCACCAGGCTGCTGGCCCGCAACCGGCCCGAGAGGCGGGTGCTGATCAACACGATCGGCCCGGTCTGGGACGGCAACGAGGTGTGGCTGCTCACGGCGGGCGGCGCGACCTTCGCCGCCTTCCCCGAGTGGTACGCCACGCTCTTCTCCGGCTTCTACCTGCCGCTGCTGATCATCCTGGTCTGCCTGATCGTGCGCGGCGTCGCCTTCGAGTACCGGGCCAAGCGGCCGGAGGAGAACTGGCAGCGCAACTGGGAGCACGCGATCTTCTGGACCTCGCTGATCCCCGCGTTCCTGTGGGGCGTCGCCTTCGGCAACATCGTGCACGGCGTGAAGATCGACAAGAACTTCGAGTACGTCGGGAACCTCTGGGACCTGCTCAACCCGTACGCCCTGCTCGGCGGTCTGGTCACCCTGACGCTGTTCACCTTCCACGGTGCGGTGTTCACGGCCCTGAAGACCGTCGGTGAGATCCGTGAGCGGGCGCGGAAGCTGGCCCTTCAGGTCGGTGTGGTGACCGCCGTGGCGGCGCTGGTCTTCCTGCTGTGGACCCAGGTCGACCGGGGGGACGGCAAGAGTCTGGTGGCCATGATCGTGGCGGTGGCCGCGCTGGTGGCCGCGCTGGCGGCCAACCAGGCAGGGCGCGAGGGCTGGTCGTTCGCCCTGTCCGGCGTCACCATCGTGGCGGCGGTCGCGATGCTCTTCCTGACGCTGTTCCCGAACGTCATGCCCTCGTCGCTCAACGAGGACTGGAGCCTCACCGTCACCAACGCCTCGTCGAGTCCGTACACCCTGAAGATCATGACCTGGTGTGCCGGTATCGCCACCCCGATCGTCCTGCTCTACCAGGGATGGACCTACTGGGTGTTCCGCAAGCGCATCGGAACGCAGCACATCGCCGAGACTGTGCACTGAGGTGTGTTTCACGTGAAACCAATCGACCCGCGTCTGCTCCGGTACGCCCGCGCCACCCGCCGGTTCATGGTGGCGGTCGTCGGCCTGGGGGTCGTCGGAGCGGGCCTGGTCATCGCCCAGGCGATGCTCATCGCCGAGGTGGTGGTGGGCGCCTTCCAGCACCGGATGCCCGTGTCCGGACTCGGCACTCCCCTGCTGCTGCTGGCCGCCGTCGCCTGCGGCCGTGCGCTGGTGTCCTGGCTCACCGAGCTCGCCGCGCACCGGGCGAGCGCGGCGGTGAAGTCGGAGCTGCGCGGCCGGCTGCTGGAGCGGTCGGCCGCGCTCGGGCCCGGATGGCTGGGCGGGCAGCGGACGGGCTCCCTGGTCGCCCTGGCCACCCGGGGAGTCGACGCCCTCGACGACTACTTCGCGCGCTATCTGCCGCAGCTGGGGCTCGCGGTGGTCGTGCCGGTCGCGGTGCTGGCGCGGGTCGTCACCGAGGACTGGGTGTCGGCGGCGATCATCGTCGGCACCCTGCCGCTGATCCCCGTCTTCATGGTGCTGATCGGCTGGGCCACGCAGTCCCGGATGGACCGGCAGTGGCGGCTGCTGTCCCGTCTGTCCGGGCACTTCCTGGACGTGGTCGCGGGACTGCCGACGCTGAAGGTGTTCGGGCGGGCCAAGGCACAGGCCGAGTCGATCCGCCGGATCACGGGCGAGTACCGGCAGGCCACGATGCGCACGCTGCGGATCGCCTTCATCTCGTCCTTCGCGCTGGAGCTGCTGTCCACGCTGTCCGTGGCCCTGGTCGCCGTGACGATCGGCATGCGGCTCGTGCACGGGGAGATGGACCTCTACACCGGCCTGGTCATCCTCGTGCTCGCGCCGGAGGCGTATCTGCCGCTGCGCCAGGTCGGGGCGCAGTACCACGCGGCGGCGGAGGGACTCGCGGCGGCGGAGGAGATCTTCACCGTCCTGGAGACGCCGGTGCCGGCCTCGGGCACGGCGGACGTCCCGGCGGGCGCCATCGCCTTCGAGGACGTGACGGTCCGCTACCCCGGGCGCTCCGAGGACGCCGTGTCGGCGGTGTCCTTCACGGTCGGGCCGGGAGAGACCGTCGCCCTCGTCGGGCCGAGCGGCATCGGCAAGTCGACGCTGCTCAACGTCCTGCTGGGCTTTGTGCGGCCGGCCGAGGGACGGGTGCGGATCGGGGGAGTCGATCTCCGTGAGGCCGACCTGGAGCGGTGGCGCTCGCGGATCGCCTGGGTGCCGCAGCGTCCGCACCTGTTCGCCGGGACGGTCGCCGAGAACGTCCGGCTCGCACGTCCGGACGCCGACGGCCCGGCCGTGGAGCAGGCGCTGGCGGACGCGGGAGCCCTGGAGTTCGTCCGGGCGCTGCCCGACGGCACGGACACCCTGCTCGGTGAGGACGGCGCCGGGCTCTCCGCCGGGCAGCGCCAGCGGCTCGCGCTGGCCCGGGCGTTCCTCGCGGACCGGCCCGTGCTCCTTCTCGACGAGCCGACGGCCGCGCTGGACGGTGCCACCGAGGCCGAGGTCGTGGCGGCGGTACGGCGGCTGTCGGCGGGGCGCACGGTCCTGCTGGTGGTGCACCGTCCGGCCCTGCTCGCACCGGCGGACCGCGTGGTCCGGCTGGACGCTCCGGCGGTTCCGGCGCCCGTGGAGCCCAAGCCGGCCGAGGCGCGCCCGGCCCCGCGGGAGGCGCACGGGACGTCCGTGCCCTACCGGCCCGAAGCCGCCGTGTCCGCCGTGAGCAGCCGCGGTGTGCTGTCCCGTGTCCGGTCCCTGTCCGGCCCGCGGCGCAGCCGGCTCGCGCTGGCCCTGCTGCTCGGCAGCCTCGCGCTGGGCAGCGCCGTCGGGCTCATGGCCACCTCCGGGTGGCTCATCTCGCGGGCCTCGCAGCAGCCGCCCGTGCTGTACCTGATGGTGGCCGTCACGGCGACGCGCGCCTTCGGCATCGGCCGGGCCGTCTTCCGGTACGCCGAGCGGCTCGTGTCGCACGACGTCGTGCTGCGGATGCTCGCCGACACCAGGGTCGCCGTCTACCGGCGCCTGGAACGGCTGGCTCCCGCCGGGCTGCGCCGCACCCGCCGGGGCGACCTGCTCTCCCGCCTGGTCGCCGACGTGGACGCCCTGCAGGACTACTGGCTGCGCTGGCTGCTGCCCGCCGGCTCCGCGGCGATCGTGTCCGCCGGGGCCGTGGCGTTCACGGCGTGGCTGCTGCCCGGGGCGGGTCTCGTGCTCGCCGTCGGGCTGCTGGCGGCCGGAGTCGGCGTCCCGCTGGTCACCGGTGCCGTGGCCCGTCGCGCCGACCGCAGGCTGGCACCCGCCCGCGGGGCGCTCGCGACGCGGGTGACCGATCTGCTCAGCGGCACCGCGGAGCTGACGGTCGCGGGTGCCCTGCCCGCCCGTACCGCCGAGGCCCGGCGCGCCGACCACACCCTCACCCGGATCGCCTCGCGCGCCGCCACCGCCACGGCGCTCGGCGACGGACTCACCTCGCTGGTCTCCGGTCTGACGGTCGCGGCGGCCGCCCTCGTGGGCGCCCGGGCCGTCGCGGACGGGCGGCTCGGCGGCGTGGCGATGGCCGTCGTGGTCCTGACCCCGCTGGCCGCCTTCGAGGCCGTCATGGCACTCCCCCTGGCCGTCCAGTACCGCCGACGGGTGCGCAGGAGCGCGGAGCGCGTGTACGAGGTCCTGGACGCGCCCGAGCCGGTACGGGAGCCGGAGCGGCCCCGGCAGGCACCCGCCTCCCCCTTCCCGGTGGTCCTCAAGGGCCTGACGGCCCGGTACGAGGGGCAGCGGCGCGCGGCGCTCGACGGCCTCGACCTGACGCTCGGCCAGGGGCGCAGGATCGCCGTGGTCGGGCCGTCCGGCTCCGGCAAGACGACCCTGGCACAGGTGCTGCTGCGCTTCCTGGACGCGGGCGCCGGTTCGTACACGCTGGCCGGCGTGGACGCGTACGCGCTCGACGGGGACGCCGTACGGCGGCTGGTCGGGCTGTGCGCGCAGGACGCGCATCTCTTCGACAGCTCGGTGCGCGAGAACCTGCTGCTGGCGAAGAAGGACGCCACCGAGGACGACCTGCGCGACGCGCTCGGGCGGGCCCGGCTGCTGGAGTGGGCCGACCGGCTGCCCGACGGGCTCGACACCCTGGTCGGCGAGCACGGGGCCAGGCTGTCGGGCGGGCAGCGGCAGCGGCTGGCGCTGGCCCGCGCGCTGCTCGCCGACTTCCCCGTCCTCGTCCTGGACGAGCCCGCCGAACACCTCGACCTGCCGACCGCCGACGCCCTGACCGCCGACCTGCTGGCCGCGACCGAAGGCCGTACGACGCTGCTGATCACGCACCGGCTGGCCGGCCTGGAGGCGGTCGACGAGGTCGTCGTCCTGGACGAGGGGCGCGTGGTGCAGCGCGGGACGTACGCGGGACTGGCCGCCGTTCCGGGGCCGTTGCGGCGGATGGCGGAGCGGGAGGCGGAGGCCGAGTCGCTGCTCACACCGGCGTGACCGCGGCGCACGGGCGCCGCGCCCGCAGCTCCCGACTTTCTGCGTCAAACAGGACTTATTACGCTCGGAGCATGTCCGTCGTACCGCTCCCCGGCCCCGGGCGGCCGGCCCCGGGACTCCCGGCCGACCCCGTCGCCCGCGTGCCCCGGCTGCTGGCGGCCATGCGGTCCGTCGGCAGCGGGCTGGAACTGCACTCCACCCTGGAGCGGATCTGCGAGACCGCGGCCGCGCTGACCGGTGCCCGCTACGCGGCCATCGGCGTCGTCGACGCGCACGGGGACGGTCTCGCCGACTTCGTCCAGCAGGGCGTCGACGAGACGGCCGCCCGCTTGATCGGGCGGCCGCCCGACGGGCACAGGGGGCTGCTCGGCGCGCTCGTCCGCGACCCGGAGCCGGTCCGCCTCACGGATCTGACGGCCGATCCGCGCTTTCGGGGCCTCCCCGAGCACCATCCGCCGATGCGCAGCTTCCTCGGTCTGCCGATCCGGGTGCAGGGCGAGGTCTTCGGGAACCTGTACCTGACGGAGAAGCACGGCGGCGGCCCGTTCGACGACGAGGACCTCGACATGGTCCGGGTGCTGGCCACCGAGGCCGGTATCGCCATCGGCAACGCCCGGCTGTACGAGGCGGCCCAGCAGCGGGAGCGCTGGATCGACGGGTCGGTCGCCGTCACCACCGCCCTGCTGGCCGGCGGCGACGCCGACGACGCCCTCCAGGTCGTCGCCGAACAGGCCCGCCGGCTGTCCGGGTCCGCGGCGGGGATCGTGCTGCTGCCCGCCGACGAGGGCGGCCTGGAGATCGTCGCCGTGGCCGCCGACCGGCCGTCGGGGCTGCTCGGCACGGTCGTCCCGCCGCAGAGTGAGGTCGTCGCCGCACTCCTCGCCGGACGCGCCGTGTTCACCGATGACGCGGCCACCGACCGGCGCATGGTCACCGGGCTCGCCCGCCGCTACGGGCCGGCCATGATGCTGCCCCTGCACAGCGACGGCCGGGTGCTCGGGAGTCTCGTCATGCCGCGCGCACGGGGGGAGCACCCCTTCACCGAGGCGGAGCGCACACTCGCGGTCCAGTTCGCCGCGCAGGCCGCGCTCGCGCTGATGATGGCCGAGGCGCAGCGCGACCGGGAACGGCTCGCGGTGTTCGAGGACCGCGACCGTATCGCCCGCGACCTGCACGATCTGGTGATCCAGCGGCTGTTCGCCACCGGGATGCTGCTGGAGAGCGCCCAGCGCGGTTCGGTCGTGCCCGAGGTGCGGGACGGGGTCGGCAAGGCCGTCGACGAGCTCGACATCACCATCCAGGAGATCCGCAGCGCGATCTTCGCCCTCCGGCAGGGGCCCGCCGAGGTGCCCTCCGGGCTGCGCACCCGCGTGCTGCGGGAGATCAACATGGCCGCCGTGCCGCTCGGTTTCCGGCCCTCGCACCGTCTCGTCGGCCCGGTCGACGCCCTGGTCGGCGAGCTGACCGGCAAGAACCTCGTCGCCGCCCTGCGCGAGGCGCTCTCCAACGCCTTCCGGCACGCGGGTGCCACCCGGATCGACGTCGTCGTGGACGCGACCGCGATCCTGCCGGACGGCCGCCGCGGCGTACGCCTGACCGTGGCGGACGACGGCGTCGGCATTCCCGAGGGCGGCCGGCGCAGCGGCCTGAGCAACCTGAAGCGGCGCGCCGAGTCCCTGGGCGGCGACGCCGGACACGGTCCCGGGCTCGGCGGGAACGGCGGCGGTACGACGGTGGTGTGGCAGGCGCCCTACTGAACCACCCGCGCCGCCCTGTCCGGGGCGGGCGGCCCCGGTGGGCCGGGTGGCGCTACGGGCGGGCGGCCAGCATCCGCTCGATCACGACCGCCACACCGTCGTCGTTGTTGGCGACCGTGCGCCCGGAGGCGGCGGCGACGACGTCCGGGTGCGCGTTGCCCATCGCGAACGACCGGCCCGCCCAGGTCAGCATCTCGACGTCGTTCGGCATGTCCCCGAAGGCGACGACCTCCTCGTACGAGATGCCGCGCTCGGCGCAGCACAGCGCGAGCGTGCTGGCCTTGGACACGCCGGGGCCGCTGATCTCCAGCAGGGCGCTGGGGCTGGAGCGGGTGACGTTGGCCCGGTCGGCGACGGCGAGCCGGGCCGTCGCGAGGAAGGCGTCCGGGTCGAGGGACGGGTGGTAGGCGAGGATCTTGAGCACCGGCTCGGCGCCGCCCGGACCGTCCGGCGCCAGCAGCTCCTCGGCCCGCGCGAGGTGGTCCGGGGTCTCCATGTGCATCTTCGGGTAGTCCGGCTCCTGGTGGAAGCCGTAGGTCTGCTCCACCGCGTACATGGTGCCGGGAGCCGCGTCGCGCAGCAGCCGTACGGCGTCCAGCGCGTTGTCCCGCGCCAGCTCGCGCACCTTCACGAACCGGTGGGCGCCGGGGCCGCCGTGCAGGTCGACCACGGCCGCGCCGTTGCCGCAGATCGCGAGGCCGTGGCCGTGCACGTGGTCGCTGACGACGTCCATCCAGCGGGCCGGCCGGCCGGTGACGAAGAAGACCTCGATGCCGGCCTGCTCGGCGGCCGCGAGGGCGGCGACCGTACGGGGGGAGACCGACTTGTCGTCGCGCAGGAGCGTGCCGTCGAGATCGGTGGCTATGAGCCGCGGCGGGACGGCCGGGGCCGGGGTCTCGGGCTGTCGAGTCGCTGAGGTCACCGGGCCATTCTCCCGCATATGCCTGCACGACCGTGCGGGACCGCGCACATCTGAGTGGTTACCGCCCTCTCCGGCACCGTCACCCTCCGTCGGCTCAGCCGAGCTGGGCCGGGGCGTCCATGGCGATCTGCTCGAAGACCTTCCGGTCGGCGGCGAAGGAGGTGCCGGGGACGGGCCAGTGGATCACGATCTCGGTGAAGCCCAGCTCGTGGTGGCGGCCCGCGAAGTCCACGAACGCGTCGAGCGACTCCAGCGGGCGGGCCCGGTCCGGGGTGAAGCCGGTGAGCAGCACCTTGTCCATTTCGGCCACGTTCCGGCCGGTCTCGGCGCAGGCGTCGGCGAGTTTCGCGACCTGTCCGCGAATGGCTTGAATCGACTGTTCAGAAGTGCCGTTCTCGTACAGTTTCGGGTCGCCGGTGGTCACCCATGCCTGTCCGTGGCGCGCGGCGAGCCGCAGTCCGCGCGGCCCGGTGGCGGCCACCGCGAAGGGCAGCCGGGGCCGCTGCACACAGCCCGGGATGTTCTGCGCGCCGTGCGCCGAGTAGAAGGCGCCCTCGTGCGACACGGTGTCCTCGGTGAGCAGCCGGTCGAGCAGCGGCACGAACTCGGCGAAGCGGTCGGCCCGCTCCCGCGGGGTCCAGGGCTCCTGGCCGAGCGCGGTGGAGTCGAAGCCGGTGCCGCCCGCGCCGATGCCGAGGGTGACGCGGCCGCCGGAGATGTCGTCGAGGGAGATGAGTTCCTTGGCCAGGGTGACCGGGTGCCGGAAGTTCGGCGAGGTCACCAGGGTGCCCAGGCGCAGCCGGTCGGTGACGGCCGCGGCGGCGGTCAGGGTCGGCAGGGCGCCGAACCACGGCCCGTCGCGGAACGGCACGCGCCAGGACAGGTGGTCGTAGGTGTAGGCGGTGTGGAAACCCAGCTGCTCGGCCCGCTGCCACGCCGAACGGCCGCCTTCGTGCCAGCGGCGGTGGGGGAGGATCACGGTGCTCAGACGCAGACTCATGCGTGCGAGCCTACGGGCCCGTGCCGGCGGTGGACGAAACGGTCACCTCACGCGTGCGCTCAGCCACGGAGTGAGGCCGATCAGCGGCAGGTACTCCCGGTGCGTGCGGTCGCGGGGCAGGGGGACGACCAGGAAGTGGCCGGGCGGGAAGCGGCGTGCCCTGACGAAGGCGCGGTCGTCGAAGAGGGAGCGGACGAAGGCGGGGACGTCGTCCCGGTCGACGTCGGGGCACTCGACGCCCTCGACGGTGATCAGCGCGTCGTCGTCGGGGTAGAGCCTGACGCTCACCCGGGGCAGGCCGCCGAACTCGACGTGGGCCTCGTGCGGCAGGGAGCCGTCCGGGTCGGCGGTGACGCCGACGCCCGCGGCGCTGCGGCGCGAGGTCCGGTCGGCGCCGATGTCGTGGTCGACCTCGAACTCGCGCGCGTACGCGTCGGCGAGGGCACGCAGGGCGGCGACGGCGGCCTCGGTGGTGGGGAGGTGGTCCATGCCCTTGATCATGCCGGAGCGGTGCGGCCCGGCGGGCGCCGGTGCGCCTCGGGGAAGCGCAGGTAGCGCGGCGGAACGGCCTGTGTCAGCCACACGCCGTTCGCGCTGACGTGGAAGACGTGCCCGTCGCGGTGCATCGCGCCGGCGTCGACCGGGAGGACCACCGGCCGGCCGCGCCGGGCGCCCACGCGGGTGGCGGTCTCGCGGTCGGGCGAGAGGTGCACGGCGTGGCGGTTCATGGGGCGCAGCCCCTCGGCGCGGATCGCGTCCAGGCTGCGGGCCACGGTGCCGTGGTAGAGGTAGGCGGGCGGGGTCGCCGGGGGCAGTCCGAGGTCGACCTCGACGCTGTGGCCCTGGCTGGCGCGGATCCTGGTGCCGTCGACCGCGAAGCGCCGCTTGTCGTTCCCGGCGACGACGTGGTCCAGCTCGTCGCGGGTGATGCGGAAGCCGTGTGCGGCGGCGGCCGCCATCAGCACGTCGATCTCCACCCAGCCCGCCTCGTCGAGCGTCAGCCCGATCCGCTCGGGCTGGTGGCGCAGGTGCTTCGCGAGATACTTCGACACCTTCACGGTGCGTCTTTCGTCCATCCGCTCAGCATGACGGGAGAGACGCGGATCACGCGGATCAATTATGCCGGGCAGGTTTGATCCACAACCAACTGTAGTTATCCACAGGCCAGTTGGAGAATCTGTGGACAACTTCCCGACACGTCAGCCCTGTTCGTCAAGATCGTTCGGGGGCAAGCCCCTTGACGTGAGCGCATCCAACGCCCGTGCCCGCACCTCCCGTTCGGCCGCCAGTGCCACGAACCGTGCGGCGTCCCGCACCCCAACCAGCTCCTCCACCGCGCGCATTGTCTCCTCGGGCAAGGACACGGAGCGTGACGTTCGGCGGGTCGTCCGCGGCCCCTCCTCCCCCAGCTGCCGCCGCAGCTGCCCCACCGCCAACACCCGCATGGCGCGGGCCAGTTCAGCGTCCACCGTCCGCTGGGCGAGCGGCCGCAGCCGTCGCACCAGGGAAGCCGCTTCCGCCGCGTCCGCATCGGTCGGACGGTGCGATCCGTCGAGGTACCGGGCGAAGACGTGCTCGGTGGTGAACTCCAGGAAACGGGCGGCGATATGCTCGACCTGGACCCTCAATTCCCGCAAATGGGCTGAAATCGCCGACAGCGGTACGCCTGCCGCGTGCAACTCCACCGCCACGGACAGCTCTTGGGGGCTCGGCACCAGGAAGGAGCCGGGGTCGCCCGGGACCGGTTCCAGCACGCCGAGTTCGACGGCCTCGGCGACGGCCGCGTCGTCGGGCGAGCCGCCGAAGCGCTCGTCCAGGTCGGCGCGGGAGATCCGTACCGCCTCCTCGTCGGTCCACGGCCGGTTGACCTCCGCGACCAGACCGAGCACCCCGCCCAGGCCGCGCCCCGCGTCCCAGGCC
This sequence comes from Streptomyces sp. NPDC101225, assembly GCF_044767585.1. Taxonomy (NCBI): domain Bacteria; kingdom Bacillati; phylum Actinomycetota; class Actinomycetes; order Kitasatosporales; family Streptomycetaceae; genus Streptomyces; species Streptomyces sp. NPDC101225. The sequence goes on along the minus strand of NZ_JBIWOE010000016.1, from coordinate 34,837 downwards.
TGGAGGAGTTCCTTGACGGAGGCCAGGGTGTAGCCGCGGTCCAGGAGTTCGGCGATCTGGCGCAGCCGGGCCAGGTGCGTGTCCGAGTAGAGGTTGGCACGGCCGCTGCGCTCGGGCCGGGGGAGCAGGCCGCGGTCCTGGTAGGCGCGGATGGTGCGGACCGAGGCGCCGCTGGCGTGCGCCAGGTCCTCGATCCGGTACGGCGCCGGCATCCTCGCGGCCTCCCTCAGCGGCTGGGCCGGGCGACCGCCACGGGCGGCCCGGTCCGCGCGCTCACAGCGGTGGTTCCATCCGCGCGATCGCCCGCAGCGCGCGTGGGGTGAACCGGGACATCAGGTGGGCGCCCCGGGCCTCCGGAGTGACCGGCACGACGGCCTCGTTGCGCACGACCGCGCGCAGGACGGCGTCGGCGACCTTCTCCGGCGGGTAGTTCCTGAGGCCGTACAGGCGCGCCGTCCTCCTCCGGCGCCGCTGCTCCTCGTCGGCGTCCACGCCCGCGAAGCGCGCGGTGGAGGTGATGTTGGTGTTGACGAAGCCGGGGCAGATCGCGCTCACGCCTATCCCCTGGCCCGCCAGTTCCGCGCGCAGGCACTCGCTGAGCATCAGCACGGCCGCCTTGGAGGTGCTGTAGGCGGGCAGCGCCCGGGAGGGCTGATACGCCGCCGCCGAGGCGGTGTTGACGATGTGGCCGCCCTGTCCGCGCTCGGCCATCCGCCGTCCGAACAGCCGGCAGCCGTGGATCACGCCCCACAGGTTGACGTCGAGGACCTTCTTCCAGTCCGCCGGAGTGGTGTCGAAGAAGGAACCGCCCAGTCCGATGCCGGCGTTGTTCACCAGGACGTCCACCACGCCGTACTCGGCGGCGACCTTGTCGGCGAGCTTCTCCATGGCCTGCTCGTCGGAGACGTCGACGGTCTCCGCCCAGGCCTCGGGCGCGCCGACCAGGCGGGACAGCTCGGCGGTGCGGGCCGCCGCCTCGGCGTCCCGGTCGACGGCCACCACGCGCGCACCCGCCTCGGCGAAGGCGAACGCCGTGGCCCGTCCGATGCCGCTGCCCGCGCCGGTGACGAGGACGAGCTGCCCGCCGAAGCGTTCGGCGTACCTGCCGGTGGGCCGCGCCGTCTCGGGCCGCCCGCCCTCGACGGAGGTGACGAACTCGGTGATCCAGGACGACAGCTGGTCGGGGCGGGTGCGGGGGACCCAGTGCTTGGCCGGCAGGGTGCGGCGGGTCAGCTGCGGGACCCAGTGCTCCAGGTCGTCGTAGAGCCGCTCCGACAGGAACGCGTCGCCGAGGGGGGTGATGAGCTGTACGGGCGCGTGGGCGTACGCGTCCTGGCGGGGCCTGCGCAGCCGGGGGCGCACGTTGTCGCGGTACAGCCAGGCGCCGTGGGCCGCGTCCGAGGGCAGCGAGGCGGTCGGGTAGTCGCCCGCGGGGATCTTCTCCACGCGCCGCAGCAGGCCCGGCCAGCGCTTGCTGAGGGGGCCGCGCCAGGCCAGTTCGGGCAGCACGGGCGTGTGCAGCAGGTACACGTACCAGGACTTGGCGCCCTGGCCGAGGAGCTGGCCGACCCGGCGCGGCGTGGGCCGCTTCAGCCGCTGGTCGATCCAGTGGCCGAAGTGGTCGAGGGAGGGGCCCGACAGCGAGGTGAAGGAGGCGATGCGTCCCTCGGTGCGCCGGACGGTGACGAACTCCCAGGACTGCACCGAGCCCCAGTCGTGCCCGACCACGTGCACCGGCCTGCCGGGGCTGACCGCGTCGGCCACGGCCAGGAAGTCGTCGGTCAGCTTCTCCAGGGTGAAGCCGCCGCGCAGCGGCTTCGGTGCCGTCGAGCGGCCGTGGCCCCGGACGTCGTAGAGCACGACGTGGAAGCGCTCCGCGAGCCGGACGGCGACCTCGGACCACACCTCCTTGCTGTCCGGGTAGCCGTGGACGAGGACCACCGTGGGCTGTGCGGCGTCTCCCATCTCGGCCACCTGCAGCTCGACGCCGCCGGTCCGGATCCGGCGCTCCCGGGCGCCCTTCAGCAACGTCACGCGTCCTCCGCCCAGCGCCGCACGTGCGGCAGATCGTCGTCCAGCCAGAAGGCGCTCTGCGCGGGGTCCCGGGAGTCGGTGACGACCAGGATCTCCTCGAACTTCGCGCCCGTCCCCCGGAATCCGAGGTGGGGTTCGACCGCCCACAGGCCCGGCCGCGGCGGGTGGTCGGAGAAGCGGTACGGCGACCACAGCGGGGACCAGCCGTCGCGGTGGCCGTGCAGCGCGTCCGAGGCGAGTCCCTTCAGGGACTGCGTGCCGAACCCGAACAGACGCGGCGACCAGCGGCGCTCCTTCACCTGGTCCACCTTGTGCGCGATCACGCCGAAGGGGTACGCGCGGTGCCGGTTGGCGTAGCCCTGGCGGACCATGAGGCGGTCGACGTCCTCGTAGATCGTGCGCAGCGACCGCCGCTCGCGCACCTCGCGCAGGATCAGCTCGCGGTGCGCCTCCAGGTCGGCCATGAGCCGGTCCTGCACGGGGTTGATCCCGAGCGAGCCCGAGTAGCCGATGTCGGCCGTGAAGCCGTCGTACACCGGGGCCATGTCGAGGATGAACGGCATCCCGGGCTCCAGCCGCCGGCCGGTGGGGAAGAACTGGAGCGGGATGCGGAAGTCCGCGAACGCCGTGCGGTCGCCGAACCAGGCGAAGGGCAGATGGAACCAGTCCCGCACGCCCCGCTCGCGCAGCCATTCCCGCTGCATGCGGGCCGCCTCGCGCTCGGTCACACCGGGCCGGAGCTGCGCGGCGACCGCCTCCGCGCACTCGTAGGCGAGGCGCTGCACCCGCCTGAACCCCGCCAGCCGCGCGGAGAGTTCGCCTGCCACTGCCGTCGTCATGCCACCGCCCAACCTCGCCCGAGCCGACTGCGGTACGTGTCCGTAACTTGACACCGATGAATGTGACAGTTGTTAGAGGTCGCGTCAATGGGGAGGCCGGGGCTGTGGACGACGGCACGGCCGGGGCGGTGGACCACGCTCCGTAACTCTCAGGTAGGGGACTCCCCTACGGACCCGTACATCTGGAGTCTGAGGCCAAGACAGCTCTGCGGTCTGACGACCGGCGTGGTGCGCGTCACTATCGTCGGGGACGTGACTGTGATCGCGACCGAAAGCCTGAGCAAGCGGTTCCCCCGGGTGACCGCGCTTGACTGGCTCTCCGTCGACGTCGGGCCCGGTGTGACCGGCCTCGTCGGAGCCAACGGAGCCGGCAAGTCCACGTTGATCAAGATCCTGCTGGGTCTGTCCCCCGCCTCCGAGGGCCGCGCCGAAGTGCTCGGGCTCGACGTCGCGACCAAGGGTGCCGCCATCCGTGAGCGGGTCGGCTACATGCCGGAGCACGACTGCCTGCCGCCGGACGTCTCGGCCACCGAGTTCGTCGTCCACATGGCGCGCATGTCCGGGCTGCCGCCCACGGCCGCGCGCGAGCGCACCGCGGACACGCTGCGCCACGTCGGTCTGTACGAGGAGCGCTACCGCCCCATCGGCGGCTACTCGACCGGCATGAAGCAGCGCGTCAAGCTCGCCCAGGCCCTGGTGCACGACCCGCGGCTGGTCTTCCTGGACGAGCCGACCAACGGCCTCGACCCGGTCGGCCGCGACGAGATGCTCGGCCTCATCCGCCGCATCCACACCGACTTCGGCATCTCGGTCCTGGTCACCTCGCACCTGCTGGGCGAACTGGAGCGCACCTGCGACCACGTGGTGATCATCGACGGCGGCAAGCTGCTGCGGTCCAGCTCCACCACGGACTTCACCCAGACCACCACGACGCTCGCGATCGAGGTCACCGACACCGACGACCACCCGGACGGCACGCGCGCGGTGCGCGAGGCGCTGCACGCGCGCGGGGTGGAGGTCCTCGACGGCAGCGACGGCCTGCCGGGCGCCGGACACATCCTGCTGCTCACCGCACAGGGCGACCAGACCTACGACCTCGTGCGCGACGTCGTCGCCGACCTCGGCCTGGGCCTGGTGCGCATGGAGCAGCGCAGGCACCACATCTCGGAGGTCTTCCACACGGGCGCCGAGGACCGGGACGTGACGAAGGAGGCGGCCGTCCATGGCGGTTGAGCAGCCGATGCAGACAGCAGCCGGCGGGCCGGGCGACCAGACCCGTATCCACAACATCGGCTACCGCAACTACGACGGGCCCCGCCTCGGCCGCGCCTACGCCACCCGCTCGCTCTACTCGCAGTCGCTGCGCGGCGCCTACGGCCTCGGACGCTCCATCAAGTCCAAGGTGCTGCCGATGCTGCTGTTCGTGGTGATGTGCGTGCCCGCCGCCATCATGGTGGCCGTCGCGGTCGCCACGAAGGCCAAGGACCTGCCGGTCGACTACACGCGCTACGCGATCATCATGCAGGCCGTCATCAGCCTGTACGTCGCCTCGCAGGCACCGCAGTCCGTCTCGCGCGACCTGCGCTTCAAGACCGTGCCGCTGTACTTCTCGCGGCCGATCGAGATCGCCGACTACGTTCGGGCGAAGTACGCCGCCCTGGCCTCCGCGCTGTTCGTCCTCACCGCGGCCCCCCTGATCGTGCTCTACGTGGGCGCGCTGCTGGCCAAGCTCGACTTCGCCGACCAGACCAAGGGATTCGCGCAGGGACTCGTCTCCGTGGCACTGCTCTCACTCCTCTTCGCCGGCATCGGCCTGGTCATCGCCTCGGTGACCCCGCGCCGCGGCTTCGGCATCGCGGCCGTCATCGCCGTCATGACCATCTCCTACGGCGCCGTCTCCACCCTCCAGGCGATCGCGGACACCCAGAACAGCTCGGGCGCCATCCCCTGGATCGGCCTCTTCTCGCCGGTCACGCTCGTCGACGGGGTGCAGTCGGCCTTCCTGGGCGCGAGTTCGGCCTTCCCCGGGGAGGTCGGCCCGAGCCACGGCCAGGGCGTCGTCTACGTCCTCGTCGTCCTCGGCCTGATCGCCGCCTGCTACGGCCTCCTGATGCGCCGCTACCGAAAGGTCGGACTGTGACCACGCTCAGCATCGACCACGTCTCCCGCTGGTTCGGCAACGTGGTCGCCGTCAACGACATCACCATGACCATCGGCCCCGGCGTCACCGGCCTGCTGGGCCCCAACGGCGCCGGAAAGTCCACCCTCATCAACATGATGGGCGGCTTCCTGGCCCCCTCCACCGGCACCGTCACCCTCGACGGGCAGCAGGTGTGGCGCAACGAGGACATCTACCGGCACATCGGCATCGTCCCCGAGCGCGAGGCGATGTACGACTTCCTCACCGGGCGTGAATTCGTCGTGGCCAACGCCGAGTTGCACGGCCTGGGCGCCAAGGCCGCCCAACGGGCCCTCGCCACGGTCGAGATGGAGTACGCGCAGGACCGCAAGATCTCCACCTACTCCAAGGGCATGCGCCAGCGCGTGAAGATGGCCTCCGCCCTGGTGCACGACCCCTCGCTGCTGCTGCTCGACGAGCCGTTCAACGGCATGGACCCGCGTCAGCGCATGCAGCTGATGGACCTGCTGCGGCGCATGGGCGACGAGGGCCGCACGGTGCTGTTCTCGTCCCACATCCTCGAAGAGGTCGAGCAACTCGCCTGGCACATCGAGGTCGTGGTCGCCGGACGGCACGCGGCCAGCGGCGACTTCCGCAAGATCCGCCGCCTGATGACCGACCGGCCGCACCGCTACCTGGTGCGTTCCAGCGACGACCGCGCGCTCGCGGCCGCGCTGATCGCCGACCCGTCGACGTCCGGCATCGAGGTCGACCTCGCCGAGGGCGCGCTGCGCGTCCAGGCCGTCGACTTCGGCCGCTTCACGGTCCTGCTGCCGCGGGTGGCCAGGGACCACGGCATCCGGCTGCTCACGGTCTCGCCGTCCGACGAGTCCCTCGAGTCCGTCTTCTCGTACCTGGTCGCGGCGTAGGAGGCCGAAGATGTACGACCCCACAGTCGCCCGGCTCACCTACCGGGCCCTGCTCGGCCGTCGCCGGGCCCTCATCCTGGGCGCCCTGCCCCTGCTGCTGATCGCGATCTCCGTCGTCGTCCGCGCCCTGGCCGGCGCCGACGACCAGACGGCCTCCGACCTGCTGGGCGGGCTCGCGCTCGCCACCATGGTGCCGATCATCGGCGTCATCGCCGGCACCGGCGCGATCGGGCCCGAGATCGACGACGGCTCGGTGGTGTACCTGCTGTCCAAGCCGCTGAAGCGGCCGACGATCATCTTCACCAAGCTGATCGTGGCGATCGCGGTGACCATGGTGTTCTCGGCGCTGCCCACGTTCGTCGCGGGCTTCATCCTGAACGGCAACGGCCAGCAGATCGCGGTCGCCTACACGGTCGCCGCCCTCGTCTCCTCCATCGCCTACGCGGCGCTCTTCCTGCTGCTCGGCACGGTCTCCCGGCACGCCGTGGTCTTCGGGCTCGTCTACGCGCTGGTCTGGGAAGCCCTGTTCGGCTCCCTGGTGCCCGGCGCGCGCACGCTGAGCGTCCAGCAGTGGTCGCTCGCCGTCGCCCACAAGGTGGCCGGCGGGGACCTGGTGACCTCGGACGTCGGGCTCACGACGGCGACGGTGCTGCTGATCGCGGTGACCGTGCTGGCCACCTGGTACGCGGGCCAGAAGCTGCGGTCGCTGACGCTGGCCGGCGAGGAGTGACAGGTCCCGGCTCTTGACAGGGACTTCACCCGTGTCCGGGCAGACTGGACATGTACGGACGTACGGCTGGAAGGACGCACAGGAGGCAGCAGGGATGGCAGACGACTTCGACGACCTGGTCCTCGACGAGGACTTCGTACGGTCCGCCGGGACCACCGAGCCGTCTGCCCGGGCCCGTATGCTCGCCGCCCGCTGGCGCGAGGAGGAGCCCGAGCCGCAGCCCTGGCGCTCCGACGAGCCGCCCGCGGGCTGGTTCTTCAGCAAGGCGCGCCGGCGCAGGTGGCGCCGGCCCTGACCCTCGCGGGGGCCGTCTTATTCGGTGGCGCCCGACTCGCCCGACAGGCACAGTGGTGGTGTCCACGTCGCCGGACGGTGAGTCCGGCGCCGCACACGGGGAGAGGAGCCGGGCGATGTCCATGCACGACAGTACGTCCAGCTCCCGACAGGGCAGCCCGCGGCGGTCTCCGGTGTAGTCACCCCACCGTCGAGCCCGCTCCGCACACCCGGAGCTGCCCGGGGCGGCCGCTTCGAGCACGCGATGTGTCTCTCGCGTGGGCCGCCCACCCGGAGGATTGGCCGAGTGGTAAGGCACTGGCTTGCTAAGCCAAGGTCGGGCCTGGAAAGCCCGCGCACGTTCGATCCGTGCATCCTCCGCGGACAGCGGTCCAGCCGGCTCAGCCCAGCAACCGCTCCAGCACCGCCGCGATCCCGTCCTCCTCGTTGGAGGACGTCATCTCGTCGGCCACCGCCTTGAGTTGCTCGTGGGCGTTGGCCATGGCCACGCCGTGGGACGCCCAGGCGAACAGGGGGATGTCGTTCGGCATGTCGCCGAAGGCGATCGTCTCCGCGGCCTTCAGGCCGAGCCGGCGCGCCGCCAGGGACAGGCCAGTGGCCTTCGACAGGCCCAGCGGCAGCAGTTCGACGATGCCCTCGCCCGCCATCGCGACCGTGACGAAGCCGCCCGCGGCCCGGCGGGCCGCCTCCGCGAGCTCGTCGTCGGTCAGGTCCGGGTGCTGTATGTAGATCTTGTTCAGCGGGGCCGCCCACAGGTCGGACGCGTCCGTGAAGGGGGTGGCCGGGAGCGCGCCGGTGACCGCGTAGCCCGGGCCGACCAGCACCTCGCCCGACAGACCGTCACGGCTCGCCGCCAGGTGCAGCGGGCCGACCTCCGACTCGATCTTGGCCAGCGCCACACCCGCGAGCTGCCGGTCCAGGGTCACGGAGGTGAGCAGGCGGTGTGCCCCGGCGTCGTAGACCTGGGCGCCCTGGCCGCAGACCGCGAGGCCCTGGTAGCCGAGGTCGTCGAGGACGTGCCGGGTCCAGGGGACCGCGCGGCCGGTGACGACGATGTGGGCGGCGCCCGCCGCGGTGGCCGCGGCGAGCGCTTCACGGGTGCGCGGGGAGACCGACTCGTCGGAGCGCAGAAGCGTTCCGTCGAGGTCGGTCGCGATCAGCCGGTACGGGAAACCCCCCGCGGGAGACGCCTCGTTCACTTGGCGACCGGCTCCAGGACCTCCCGGCCGCCGAGGAACGGACGCAGCACCTTGGGCACGTACATCGAGCCGTCGGCCTGCTGGTGGTTCTCCAGGATCGCCACGATCGTGCGCGGTACGGCGCACAGCGTGCCGTTGAGCGTCGCGAGCGGCTTGACCTGCTTGCCGTCACGGACGCGGATGGACAGGCGGCGGGACTGGAACTCGGTGCAGTCCGAGGTCGAGGTCAGCTCGCGGTACTTGCCCTGGGTCGGGATCCACGCCTCGCAGTCGAACTTGCGGGCCGCCGAGGCGCCGAGGTCGGCCGAGGCGACGTCGATCACGCGGAACGGCAGCTCCAGCGACGTCAGCCACTGCTTCTCCCAGTCCAGCAGGCGCCGGTGCTCCGCCTCCGAGTCCTCGGGGGCGACGTAGGAGAACATCTCCACCTTGTCGAACTGGTGGACGCGGAAGATGCCCCGGGTGTCCTTGCCGTGCGAGCCGGCCTCGCGGCGGAAGCAGGGCGAGAAGCCGGCGTAGCGCAGGGGCAGCCGGTCGGCGTCCAGGATCTCGTCCATGTGGTACGCGGCGAGGGGGACCTCGGAGGTGCCGACCAGGTAGAGGTCGTCCTTGTCGAGGTGGTAGACGTCCTGGGCCGCCTGGCCGAGGAAGCCGGTGCCCGCCATCGACTGGGGGCGGACCAGGGCGGGCGTCAGCATCGGGGTGAAGCCGGCCGCCGTGGCCTGGGCCATCGCCGCGTTGACGAGGGCGAGCTCCAGGAGGGCGCCGACGCCGGTGAGGAAGTAGAAGCGGGAGCCGGAGACCTTCGCGCCGCGCTCGACGTCGATCGCGCCGAGGAGCGTGCCGAGCTCCAGATGGTCCTTGGGGGCGAAGCCCTCGGCGCCGAAGTCGCGGATCGTGCCGTGCGTCTCGAGGGTGACGAAGTCCTCCTCGCCGCCGACCGGCACGTCCGGGTGGACGAGGTTGCCGAGCCGGAGGAGGAGTTCCTGGGTCTCGGCGTCGGCCGCGTCGCGCTCGGCGTCGGCGGCCTTGACGTCGGCGGCGAGCTGGCCGGTCTTCTTCAGCAGCTCGGCCTTCTCGTCGCCCGAGGCCTTGGGGATGAGCTTGCCGAGCTGCTTCTGCTCGGCGCGCAGCTCGTCGAAGCGGACGCCGGACGACCTGCGCCGCTCGTCGGCAGACAGGAGAGCGTCGACGAGCGCGACGTCCTCTCCACGGGCGCGCTGGGACGCGCGCACACGGTCGGGGTCCTCACGGAGCAGGCGAAGGTCAATCACGCGGTCAAGGCTACCGGTGCGGGGATACGGCCACGACACGTCACGGCCGCCGGTCCTGAATTGCGGCGTACGTTGCGTTATGAGCGAATTGCGCACAGTGTCAACAAAAAGTGTCCCACTCCCTGGAACGGGGAGGGGTGGCCGGTGTGGGGTTGACTCGATTCCCTTGTGCGGAGCGGGACTTGGGAGGCCGTTTGTCCACAGCGGTCCACAACCCCCCAAGAGTTATCCACAGGGTGTGTGGAGGGTCTGTGGATTTCGGAATTGATCACTCCGAAACCGCCGCGTCACCCTGTGGATTCCCCGAGCGAACCAGCTTTTACCGCCACTTTCGGTGGAAAGCGGTCGCCCCAAAGGATTGCCTATAGGAAACGAGTGGACGAACGGTGACATGCGCGCGGGTGGACGCGGTGGGGGCTCACACAGCGATTTGTCGACTGACTGACGCTTCACTGTCGACTTGTCCCCAGGTCGAGACGCGCGTCTGTGGATAACTCCTGTGGACAACGAAAATCTGCAGGTAGGACTGGCGGGCAGATGGGTGCGACTGGCTAGAAACGGCCGTCCTGGCAGCGGGCCACCCAGTCCGCCGCCGCCACGAACTCCTGGTCGGACGTGCCCCTGCGCGGTGCGCTCACGTCCTCGAAGCCGAGGTCCGCACGCGGGTACGACCCGAGGAACCGCACCTCCAGGCAGATCCGCTTGAGTCCCATCAGGGCCTCGGCCACCCGGCGGTCGAAGATGTGGCCCTCGGCGTCGATGCAGAAGCAGTAGTTGCCGATGCCGGCGCCGGTGGGCCGGGACTGCAGCAGCATCAGGTTGATGCCGCGGGTGGCGAACTCGCCGAGCAGATCGCGCAGACCGCCGGGGTGGTCGTCGCGCTGCCAGAGCACGACGGAGGTCTTGTCCGCGCCGCTCGGCGCCGCGGGCCGGGCGGGCCGGCCGACCAGCACGAAGCGGGTCTGCGCGTTCTCGGCGTCGTGGATGCCGGTCTCCAGCGCCTCCAGGCCGTACAGCGCGGCGGCGAACTCGCCCGCGAAGGCGGCGTCGTACTGCCCCTCCTGGACCAGGCGGGCCGCGTCCGCGTTCGAGGCGGCCGACTCCCAGTGGGCGTCGGGGAGGTTGTTCCTGAGCCAGTTGCGCACCTGCGGCTGGGCGGCCGGGTGCGCGGAGACCGTCTTGATGTCGGAGAGCCGGGTGCCCGGCCTGACCAGCAGCGCGAAGGTGATCGACAGCAGCACCTCGCGGTAGATCATCAGCGGTGCGCCCGCGACCAGTTCGTCGAGGGTGGTGGTGATGCCGCCCTCGACGGAGTTCTCGATCGGCACGAACGCGGCCTCGGCCTCCCCGGCGCGGACCGCGTCCAGCGCGGACTGCACGGACACGTACGGGATCAGCTCCCGGGTGGCCGCCTCGGGAAGGGTGCGCAGGGCGGCTTCGGTGAAGGTGCCCTCGGGACCGAGATACGCGTAGCTCGCTGGCATGCCTTCACCCTAATGGGCTCACGGGGACGCGGCTCACACGTCTCACACGGGCCCCTCGGGCGGGTGAACCGGGCCGGTTTCTCATCCCTCCAGCAGCCGCTGCCCCACGTACTCCCCCCGCGCGGCCCCGCCCGGCACCGCGAACAGGCCGCTCGCCTCGTGCCGGATGTACTTCGACAGGGCGTCGCCGCGGTCGAGTTTGCGCTGCAGGGGGACGAAACCGCGCAGCGGGTCGGCCTGCCAGCAGATGAAGAGCAGGCCCGCGTCGGGCACGCCGTCCGCGTCGATGCCGTCGTGGTAGGAGAACGGGCGCCGCAGGATCGCCGAACCGCCGTTCTGGTCGGGCCGGGTGATGCGCGCGTGGGCGTTGACGGGGACGACGTACTCGCCCTGGGCGTCGGTCTTGTCGAGGTTCATCGCGGTCGTCTCGGAACCGCCGGACAGCGGCGCCCCGTCGGCCTTGCGACGGCCGATGACGTTCTCCTGGGCCTGCGTCGTCAGCTTCTCCCAGTCGTCGAGCAGCATGCGGATGCGGCGTACGACGGCGTAGGAACCGTTCGCCATCCAGGGCGGGCCGGCCGAGCCGGACGCGGGCACGAAGATCCGCCGCTCGAAGTCGGAGTCGCCCGGCCTCGGATTGCGGGTGCCGTCGATCTGGCCCATCAGGTTGCGTGCCGTCATGGGGCGGGCGGTGGCGCCCGGCGTGCGGTTGAAGCCGTTCATCTGCCAGCGCACCCGGGCGGCGCCGCCCGCGTCCTTCTGGATCGCGCGCAGGGCGTGGAAGGCCACGAGGGCGTCGTCGGCGCCGATCTGGACCCACAGATCGCCGTTGCTGCGGGCCTTGTCGAGCTGGTCGGAGGAGAAGTCCGGCAGCGGGTCGAGGGAGGCCGGGCGCTGCTTCTCCAGTCCGGTGCGGGCGAAGAAGCTGTGCCCGAAGCCGAAGGTGATCGTCAGCGACGAGGGCCCGGCGTCCCGGGCCACGCCCGTGTCGGCGTGCGCCGCGGGCTCACCCGCCATCAGCCGCTCGGCCGTGGCCGACCAGCGGCGCAGCAGTGCCGCCGCCTCCGGGCGGCCCGCGCCCGCCGTCAGGTCGAAGGCGACGAGGTGGCCCTTGGCCTGCAGGCCCTCGGTGATGCCGGGCTGATGTTTCCCGTGAAACATCGCCCGCCCGGAGCCGACGGAGGTCAGCGGTGTGGCCGTGGAGGGGGCGGCCGCGTATCCGGCGGCGCCGCCGGAAACGCCGAGGACGAGCCCGGTGGCGCCGGCGGTGCCGATCAGGGCGCGCCGCGAGACGCCCCGCGCGGCGGGGGCCTCGGTCGGGGCACCCGCGTCCACGGGAGTGCGGGCCTGCGGGGTGGAGGGGTCTGTCATGGTGCGGTTCAGCCGATCTGCGCGTTCTTGGAGACGGTCACCTGGTCGATGTCGGAGGTGCGCACGGTCACGGCGACCTTCCAGTCCCCGGCCATCGGGATCTGCAGGTTGTCCGCCGTCCAGTGTCCGGTGCTGACACGGTCGGGTGTGACGGGCAGCGGCCCGATCTTCCTGGCGTCGAGCGTGAGGGCGAGCTTCACCTCCGGGACGTCGAAGGCGCGGCCGTTGGGCCGCGTGACGTAGACGTGCAGTTCGTTGCCGCCCACGCGCGCGGGGTCCACGTCCACCGACACGACGCCCTTGCCGTCCGTGCCGCCGGTGTCGAACGGCATGGTCAGCGTCAGCGCCCCGGACGAGGAGTCGGAGGCCTGGGACGAGGCCGCCCTGGCCGCTTCGGCGTCCTGCTCGGTGCGCCCCGGCTCGGTCTGCGTCAGGACGGTGGTGACGGCGAGCAGCGCGACGGCGACACCCGCCTCGGCGAGCACCGAGCGGCGCAGTCCGAAGCGGTGCGGGTCCGCGTCGCGCAGCCGCTTCTTCTCCGCGGTGGCGACGGCGGCCCGCTGGCGGGCGAGTTGGGCGGCGCGCTCGGGGCCGCCGGACGCCCCGTGGCCGGCGGCCGGCTTCCTGCCCTTCGTGCCGCCTTCGGCCGCGGTTTCCTCGGCCGCGGTTTCCTCGGCCACGGCTTCCTGGGCCGTGGTGGAACCGGCGCTGACGTGCGCCTTCTCCCGCCGGCGGGACGCGGCGGGCGCCGTGTCCGCCAGCCGCGCCGTCCACCGCCGGGAGAACCACGCGATGCCGACCATCACGCCCACCAGGCCGATCTTGACCAGCAGCAGCTGTCCGTACGACGTGTCGGTGAAGGCCGACCAGGAGCCGAGCTGGCGCCAGGACTGGTAGATGCCGGTCGCGACGAGCGCGAGGACGCTGCCGAAGGCGACCCGGGAGAAGCGCCGTACCGCGGCGGACTCGATCGGGGTCTCCGAGCGGTACAGCGCGACCAGGAGGGCGCACAGTCCGCCCAGCCAGGAGGCGACGGCCAGCAGATGGACGACGTCGACCGGCATGGCGATGCCGGGCTGGAGCCCGGTGGAGGCGTGCTCGGCCATGGCCCAGCTCGCCGCGAGCCCCGCCGACACGACGAACCCGCCGATCGCGAGCCCGAAGGTGAGGTCCCCCTTCTCCTCGTCGTCGCGCGCATCGGCCTGCCGGGGCGCGGCGCCGTCGGCCGGGGTGGTGGCGGGCGGGCGGGCGTAGGCGCCGAACAGCACGGCGATGAAGAGCGCCGCCGCGGCGAGCAGCAGCATCCGGGACACCAGTGCCGCGCCCGTCTTGGTCTGCAGCACCTGCCCGAGCAGCCCCAGGTCGAAGATGTCGCCGGCCTTCCCGGTGCTGGTGTAGGAGCCGCGCAGGAGGAGCAGCAGCAGGGTCGCGGCGGTCAGCGACAGCCAGCCGGAGACGACGAGCCGCTGCAGCGGCCGTACCCCCGAACCGCGCTGCCAGCAGGCGAGGACGAAGGCGCCGCCGCCGACCATGACGATGAAGCCGGCGTACGAGAGGTAGCGGCCGAAGCCGTACAGCCAGCCGACCACCCCGCCGCCGACCTCCTGGCCGACCACCTTGACCGAGGTGGTGGACGGGGCGCCGATGGAGAAGGTGAAGGCGCCGCCGACGGGGTGGCTGTCCGCCGAGACGACCTGCCAGGACACCGTGTAGGTGCCGTCGGCCAGGCCGCTCCTGAGCTGCACGGCGTAGGAGGTGCCGCTCACGTTGGACGGCTTTCCGGCGTCGACGCGCTTGCCCTTGGGGTCGAGCACGCGCAGCGAGTCGTCCGACGTGGCGACCTTCTCCGAGAAGGTGAGCGTGACCTGGCCCGGGGCCTTGTCGACCACCACCCCCTGCGCGGGGTCGCTGCCGGTCAGCGCGGCGTGCGCGGAGGCCGGCCCGGCCCCGGCGAGGAGCACGCCGATGACGGTGAGGCACAGCAGCGCCAGGGTCCGCATACGGCGTGGGGTGATGGGCTGCGTCACGGTGGTCCCTCCCTCAGTGTCCGGTCGCGGGGGTGTACGTGGCGGACTTCACCGGCATCTCAACCTTGATCGGACCGGAGTCGGCGAAGTGGAGCTCGACCGTCACCTTCTCGCCCTGCTTCGGCCTTCGCTTCAGGTTCTCGAACATCAGGTGATTGCCGCCGCTGCGGAACACGAGCCGGCCGTGGGCGGGGACGTCGAGCGAGGCGACCTCCTCCATGGACTGCCCCACCGTCCGGTGGACGGTGACGCTGCCCGCGGCGTCGCTGGTGACGGAGGTCAGTTCGTCCTTCGCACCCCCCTCGTTGGCGATCGTGAGGAAACCCGCGGCCATGTCCGAGACCGGCTGCGGCATGTAGGAGGAGCTGACGGACAGGTCGGCCTTCGCGTCACCGGAGCCGGAGCAGGCCGTCAGGGCCAGGGCACCGGCCATCAGCGCGGCCGGCGCGGCGAGGTGCCTCACGGGTTCTCCCCCTTGACGATCTTGGGGAGGTCCTTGGTGTAGTCGTCGACGGTGGCCTGGTCGTCGTAGAGGGCGTACCCGGCGTCGGTCCTCGGCGAGAACACGATGACCTGGGTGCCGTGCACCGAGACCGTCTTGCCGGTCTTCTTGTCCTTGTGCGTCGGCTCGATGGAGATGCCGAGGGTGCGGGCGCCGGCCTGGATGGTGGCGAAGTCGCCGGTCAGGCCCACGAACTGCGGATCGATGCCCTTGAGCCACCTGCCGAGCTCGGAGGGGGTGTCGCGCCCCGGGTCGGTGGTGACGAACACGACCCGCAGCTTGTCCTGTGCGGCCTTGGGCAGCGCCTTCTTCGCCACCGCGATGTTGTTCATCGTCAGCGGGCAGACGTCGGGGCAGTGCGTGTAGCCGAAGTAGACCAGCGTCGGGCGGCCCGCCGTCTCCTTGCGGAGGTCGTACTTCTTGCCCTGGGTGTCGGTCAGGACCAGGTCCGGCTTCTCGAAGGGCTGGTCGAGGATGGTCACGGCCTTCTGCGAGGTGTCCTCGGAGACCACGGAGACGGGCGACCCGTCGTCGCCGCTGCCGCAGGCGGAGAGGGTCAAAGAGGCGGCGGCGAGCAGCGCGGCCGCGGCGAACGTCTTCTTGCGCATAGAAAAATGTCCCAGATGTGAGAGCTCTGGTGTGCACCGGGGGGCGTGCACGGCACGCGCCCCCGGTGGCACACGCGGACGGACGGTCCTCAGGCGTCGCCGCGGCGACGGCCGGCGAGCACGCCGTACGCCACGCCCAGCGCGCCGACGGCGATGCCCACGACGCCCAGCACGCGCGCGGTCGTGTCACTGCCGCCGGAGCCCGCGGAGGTGTCGGCGGCCGTGTTCTCCGAGTTCTTGGAGCCGGCGGACGCGTCCTCGGCGGTCGAGCCGTGGTGGCCGTCCCCGGCCGCGGTCAGGGTGAGCTCCGGGGCCGGGTGCTCCGGCTCCTCCTGGCCCTTCTGCTGCACCTCGATCCAGCGGACGACGTCCTTGTCCGAGTAGGTCTGCAGCGCCTTGAACGTCAGCTGGTCGGCGTCCTCGGGCAGGGTGCCGACGGAGACCGGGAACTTCTGGAAGAAGCCGGGCCCGACGCCGCCGTTCTTCGCCGTCCAGGTGATCTTGGAGACGGCCTCGTCGATCGTCTTGCCGTGCATCTCGATCGGCTTGGCCAGCTTGGACGTGGTGACCTTGACGTCCCAGCCGTCGATCGGCTGCGGCATGGCGGAGGCCAGCGGGTGGTCGGAGGGGAACGTGACCTCGAGCTTGGTGGTCGAGGCGTCGTCCCGCTCGTTGGGGACCTTGAAGTCGATGACCGCGTAGCCGCCCTTGGCGGCCGTGCCCTCGGGCTGCACGGTGACGTGGGCGAAGGCGGGCGACGACAGGACGACGACGGCCGAGGCGGCGAGGGCGCCGGTGGCCGCGAGGCGGGAAGCCTTCATGAACGGATGCACTCCACTTCGGGTTTCGAGTGAGGACCGGTGACGGGGGACGCGCGGCGCGAAGACGCGGGCACGCTCGTGTGCCGCACGACGGCGGCCCCTCTCCCGGTCTCGGCGGAGTGGCGGTGTCGTCGTGTCAGGCGGCGAGGGAGAGTGCGGCGGCCGGGGGGCCGCGCCTGATCACCGTGTGCTGAAGTGCGGTGGTACGGGGCTTCGGTGGCGCGAGCAGGGCGGGCCGCGGCGGGCGCGGGCGCGCGGCGGGCGCGGCCGGGAGCCCGGCACGCAGGGCGCGCACCAGCGCCAGCGCCCCGCGCAGGGAGCGTACGAGCGCGCTCTCGGCGACCGACTGGGCCGACAGCGCGGACAGTTCGGTGAGCTGGAGCAGGGCCAGGTCGCCGCGGCGCAGCAGCCAGCCGGCGCCGATCGCCGCGAGGACGTGGGCGAGCAGCATCGGCAGCGACGGCAGCAGTGCGCTCATGGTGCCGGAGGCGGACAGCGCGTCCCCCGGGTGGCGCATGGAGCTCATGTCCATGCCGGTGGCGGTGTCCGGCGACAGGCGTGCGTCGGCGAGGATCCTGCGGGCCTGGGCGGGACTGATCGCGGCGGCCGTGGTGCCGCAGACGAGGTGCGCCGCGCGCTCGACGAGGGTGGCGTCGGCCGCCGAGGCCGCGGCGGCCGTGTGCTGGCCCAGCCCGAACAGCGTGTGCAGCGCGACCTGCCCGGCCGCGAGCAGGGCCACGATGCCGGGGAGGGAGCGGGCGCGTCCGGCGAGCGGCACCACGACCAGGGCGGTGGCCAGGAAGCCCGCGCCCATGGTCCACAGCGGGACCGTCGCGCAGGAGGCGAGGACGTGGCCTCCCGCGGCCAGCACGACACAGACCGCGGCGAACACCGAGGCCCTGAACGTCCGGAGACCTTTTCCGGAGCGCGCCGCGCGCTGGTGGGGGGCAGTCATGGCGGGCCCATCATCGCACTGGCGCCGCCGGCGCCGTACGGCAGGTCCGCAAGGTTCCGCGGGGGCCGGACGGTCACTCTCCGGTACGAGCCGCCCGCCCATACACCGATTCCGTTCCGGACGCATCGCCCATATGGGCTGCATCACGTCAACTCTGTGCTTACACCGGCGTACGCGCGGCAATAAGAAACGGTATGTCGAGCCGCTGCCTGGAGGCTGGAGCATGAGCATCTGGTGGTCACTCCACTTGCGGCGTGAAGCTGCGAGCGTTCCGCTCGCGAGACGGCTGCTGCTGGGCACGATGGAGTCCGCGGGCGTCGACCCCGACATCTCCTACGACCTGTCCGTGGCCCTCAGCGAGGCCTGCGCGAACGCCGTCGAGCACGGCGGAGGCGGCGTGCCCTCGGAGGCCTACCGGGTCACCGCCTACCTAGACGGCGAGAAGTGCCGCATCGAGGTCACCGACTCGGGACCGGGCTTCGCCCCCCGCCCGGCCCTGCGCCCCGTCCGCGCCGACTCCGAGCACGGCCGGGGCCTCTATCTGATCCGCGAACTCGCCGACCACGTCGACATCGCCGTCAAGCCCGGCCGCGAGGGCACGATCGTCAGCTTCGACAAGATCCTCAAGTGGCGCCAGGACGCGCCGCTGATGGCGGTGTGAGCGGAGCCGTGCCGCCGTCCGGGGTGAGCACCGAGTCGCCGTAGCGCGTCACGAGCGGTGGTCCCGGTGTGCCGTGCGGTGTCGCCAGGGACGCGGTCCACGGGGCCGGCAGGGGCAGGTCGGTCACCGACCAGGGGCGTGGTGCCGCGGGGTGTGCGCCGGCCTCCACCCGGACGGGGCCGGACGAGCCCGGGAGCGTCTCCAGGACCGTCAGGTCGGACGTGATGCCGGTGCCCACCGCCTTGAGCACCGCCTCCTTGCGGGTCCAGCAGCGCAGGAAGGCGGCGTCGCGTCCGGGACCGGCGGGCATGTCCGCCAGGTGCTCCGCCTCGCCCGGGGTGAGCGTCGAGGCCGCCAGCGTGGAGACCGGCAGCGGGCGTCGTTCCTCGACGTCCACGCCCACCGGGCCCTCGCAGACCGCCAGCGCGGCGCAGCCCGTGGTGTGGGAGAGGCTGATGCGCGGTGCGCCGCCGGGGTGCAGGACGACGGGCGGGCCCTGGTCCGGGGCGTCGCAGCACGGGCAGGGGGCCCGGCCCAGCCGGATCCGGCGGGGCGGGACGCCGAGCAGTTCGCCCAGGACGCGGCGGGCCCGCGCGCGCGTGACGACGAGGGAGGCCTTCGCGCGCGTGCTGCGCGTGCGGTCGACGCGGTCGCGCTCGGCGGGGCTCAGCAGCGCCAGATCGGCGGGCGTGTACGTGAGCGGCAGCCGCCACCACCACACCCGTGCCGGGGACGACGGAGCGTGCGGGAACACCGGGGACATGTGAACCCACCGTAGGCGCGCCCCCGCGGTTCCCGGCCGCGGTGTCAGCAACCGGTCACGCGGCCTTCGGCATGGCAGCTTCCTGCACCGTCTCTTGCCTCCTTTCCGTGGCCCGGTTAAAGGAAATCGCCGGATTCCCCCGGTTAATTGTGAACGCCCATGGATGCTGGCTCCGCCGTCGCGCCGCTGGCTAATGTCGGACTCACCGAATCGGTCGGTGGAATATCCAGGAGAAGGGCTTCACATGTCTGAGGAAAGCAAGCAGCAGCAGCTCGACGAAATCCGCGAGATTGTCGCCGAGGTGCTCGAACTGGAGCCGGAGGAGATCACCGAGACCAGCCTGTTCGTCGAGGACCACGAGGCGGACTCGCTGCGGGCGATCGAGATCCTGGCCCGCCTGGAGAAGAAGTACAAGGTCGAGATCCCGCAGTCCGAACTGCCGAAGATGGTCAACCTGACCGAGGTGCACCGGATACTCGGCCAGCACGCCGGCTGGCAGGACTGACCGTATGCGACGGGTAGTCATCACGGGACTCGGACCCGTGTCGAGCATCGGTATTGGGGCGTCCGCATATGACGAGGCGCTGCGTTCGGGCGTGAACGGAGTTTCGCCGATCGCCTGTTTCGACTCGACTGGCTTTCCCTACTTCATGGCCGGTGAAGTGCACGAATTCCGGCCGACGGAATTGGTGCGACGGCTGTCCGTCGACGAATGGGGACGCACCAGTCTTTTCGCGGCCTCCGCGGCCCGCCTCGCGGTCGCGGACGCCGGGATCGACGAGGAGGAACTGGCCGCCTCCCGCGCCGGGTCGAGCATGGGCACGACCGGCGGCGAGTCGCAGGTGCTGGAGCGGCTGACGGGCGACGCGCTGGAGCAGGGCGTCCACCGGCTCGACGCCGGGCTGGTCCGCCAGGTCTCCAGCGCCCGCCTCTCGCAGGCGGTCAACCGCGAGCTCGGCCTGACCGGCGAGGCCGTCACGCTCTCCACCGCCTGCTCCGCCAGCAACTACGCGCTCGGCTACGCCTACGACCTGATCAGGACGGGCGAGGCCGACTACATGATCGCGGGCGGCGCGGACTCGGTCGGCCGCTGGTCGCACGCCGGCTTCTACCGGCTGGGCGCGCTCACCGAGAAGGCGTGCTCGCCCTTCGACAAGAACCGGTCGGGGATCATCACCGGCGAGGGCGGCGCGGCGCTGTTCCTGGAGAGCCTCGACTCGGCCCTCGCCCGCGGCGCCCGCATCCACGCCGAGGTGCTCGGCTACGGCGTCAACTGCGACGCCAACCACATGGTGGCGCCGCTGCGGGAGTCCATCGCCGCCTGTATGCGTCTCGCCCACCGCAACGCGGGTGTCGAGGCGAAGGACGTGGACTACATCTGCGCCCACGGCACCGGCACGCCGGCCAACGACCAGGTGGAGGCCGGAGCGGTGGTCGACGTCTTCGGCGAGAGGCCGCCGCCGATCAGCTCCACCAAGTCGATGCTCGGCCACACCATGGGCGCCGCGAGCGGGCTCGGCGCGATCGCGTCGGTGCTCGGCATCACCGGGTCGTTCCTGCCGCCCACGATCAACTACAGCACCCCCGACCCCGAGATGCCGCTGATCGACCCCGTACCGAACGAGGCGCGCCACGCCGACGTGGCGATCGCCCAGGTCAACGGGTTCGCGTTCGGCGGCAACAACGCCATCGTCATGCTCGGGAGGTACTCATGACGGCGACAGCCGCACAGCTGTCCGCCCCCGCCCCGTCCACCGCCCCGCTCGCCCTCGCGATCACCGGGTTCGGTGTGCTCTCCGGCCCCGGGATCGGCATCGAGGCACTCGCGGGCGCGCTCGCCGCCGGGCACGCGCCCGCGGCGGACGTCTCCGGGATGTTCGAGGACCCGCTGCCGCGCCGGCGGGCCCACGCGCTCGTGGACTTCAAGGTCCGCGACCACCTCGGGCGCAAGGGCACGTCCTTCTTCGACCGCAGCACCTCGCTCGCCATGGTCGCCTGCAAGGAGGCGCTCGCCGACACGGACCTGGAGGTCGGCGACGGCAACCGGGACCGGATCGGCATCACCCTCGGCACCACCGCGGGCAGCGTCAAGTCCACCAGCGACTACAGCCGCGACACCTTCGTCCAGGAGCGGCCGTACCTGGTCAACCCCTTGCTCTTCCCGAACGCCGTGATGAACTGCGCGGCCGGGCAGGGCGCGATCCGCTACGGCCTCAAGGGCGTGAACGCCACCATCGCGGGCGGGCACCTGGCGATGCTCAACGTGCTGCGCTACAGCCGCAACCTGATCGGCTGCGGTTACGCGGACGCGCTGCTGGCGGGCTCCGTCGAGGAGTTCAGCCCGCAGGCGGCCTGGGCGGTGCACTACGCCCAGCGCACCGACGGCGGGCACCTGGCCCCCGGCGAGGGAGCGGCGGTGTTCGTGGTGGAGAGCGCGGCCGCCGTCCGGGCGGCCGGGCGCCGCCCCGACGCGGAGATCCTCGCGGTGGAGACCGGCGTCTACGACCCCCCGGGGACCGACCGGTTCGTCGAGGGTCTGACGTCCTGCCTGGCCCGCGCCCTGCAGAGGGCGGGCGTGCGGGCGGACGAGGTGAGCACCGCGGCCACCGCGGCGAGCGGGATGCCCCGCTTCGACGAGGCCGAGGAGGCCGCCGTCACCGCCGTCCTCGGGGCCGGCCCCGAGCGGCTGCGGATCAAGGAGGTGACGGGCGAGGCGTTCAGCGCGTCCGGAGCCTTCCAGCTCGCCGCGCTGCTGGCCCGCCACCGCACACAGCCCGCGCGCGACGGCGAGCTGTCGGTGATCACCACCCTGGGCGCGGACGGCGCCGCCGGTGCCGCGGTCGTCAGGGGGTGGAGCCGTGCCGACGGCGATCACGGGTAGCGCGATGATCAGCTGCCTGGGCGACCTCGACGCGACCTTCGAGGCCCTGCTGGAGGGCCGCAGCGGCGTGGGGCCGCTGCGGTGCGGCGACCCGGACCGGCTCAACGTCCGCAACGCCTACCCGATCACCGAGGGGGACGGTGCCGACGCGGGCACCCCCCGCCTCGCCGCGGGCTGGCTCGCCCGCACCGTCGCCGCCGCCCTCGCCGACGCCGGTGTCGATCCGGCGCGGCGGCGGGTCGCCGTCGTCGTGGGCACCGGGCTGCGGGAGCTGCGCGCGGTCGAGCAGTGGCACGCCGACGGGGCCGGACTGCGGCTGGCCCAGCTGCACTTCGCCGCGGCGGTGCGCTCCGTCGCGCCGGAGGTCACCGAGGTGCACACGCTGGCCAACGCCTGCGCCGCCTCCGGCTACGCGCTGGCGCTCGCCGCCGACCTGCTCGAACTCGGGGAGGCCGACGCGGTGGTGGCGGCCGGCTGCGACACCATGACGGAGAGCATGCTCGCCATGATCGGGCGGGTCGGCACGGCCACGGCCGACATGGTCCGCCCGTTCGACGCGGACCGCGACGGTGTGCTGCTCGGCGAGGGCGCGGTCGCCGTCGTACTGGAACGGCAGGACGAACTCCCGGACGGCAGGCGCCCGTCGGCGCTGCTGCGGGGCGTCGGGCTGGGCTGCGACGCGCATCACGAGACCGCGCCCGACCGGGCCGGCATCGTCGCCACCATCCGGGACGCGCACGCGCGTGCGGGGGTGAAGCCGGACGAGATCGGCCTCGTCGTCGCCCACGGCACCTCCACCGCCCTGAACGACCCCACCGAAGCGGCCGCGTTGCAGGAGGCCTTCGGACGCGAAGCCACCGAGGAGGCGGGCGGCCCGCTCGTCACCGCAGTCAAGGGCGCCGTCGGGCACACCTCCGGCGGTGCGGCCCTGATGAGCCTGCTGGTCGCGGTGGCCGCCCTCGACGCCGGTCTCGTGCCGCCGGTCACCGGACTGCGCACCCCCGTCGCCGAGGCCGCCACGCTGGGCCTGGTCCGCGGGAAGCCCGCGCCGACCGACGCCCGGCTCGCGCAGGTCAACGCCTTCGGGTTCGGCGGGGTCAACGCCGTCATGATCGTGGAGGCCGTCCGATGACCGCCGTCCCCCGCACCCTCGACCTGGCCGGCTGGTCCGTGCACGTCCCCGGGCTGTCCGCGGCGGACCTGCCCGGCTCGCCCGGGAGCCCCGCCTGCCCGCCCGAGGACGCCAAGGAGGTGCTCGGCCGCAAGGGACTGCTCGGCAAGGAGCCCGCCACCCGGCTCGCCCTGTGCGCCGTCCACCGCGCCCTCGGGCTGCCGCCCGGCCCGCTGCCGGCACCCCTGCCCTACGCCCCCGGCACCGCGGTCGTCGTCGCCTCCAACCTCGGCAACGTCGAGACGGTCTGCTCGGTCCTCACCGACGTGCGCGGCCGGGGCGGCTCCGTGGTCAGCCCGCTGGACGCGCCGAACGCCTCCAGCAACGTCATCGCCAGCACCCTCGCCATCCGCTACGGCTTCACGGGGCCCAACCTCGCCGTGTGCAGCGGCGCCACGGCCGGGCTCGACGCGCTCTCGCTGGCCCGGCGCCTGATCCTCGCGGGCCGCGCCCCGCGCGCGGTCGTCGTCGGCGTGGAACCGGCCGACCCGGTCGCCGGCCGACTGGCCGCGCTGCGCGAAGAGGGGCCGGCCCCGCTGGCCGCCGGGGCCGGCTGCCTGCTGCTCGGTGAGCCGGGCGCCTGGCCCGGCGGCACCGGGGTGCGGCTCGGCGCCGTACGACGCACGACCGGGCCGCAGGCTCCGCCCGGTCCGGAGCCGGGCGACTTCTACGGAGCCGCCGGCGTCATCCGCGCCGCCGTCGCCGCCGCCCGCGGCGAGGCGTGCACCATCGGCTGCGGCGACGCCGAGGACGGCTGGGCCGCCGTGGACCTGACCGTCGCGGACGAGGCGACGGAGGTCCCGGCATGAGCTGGACCAAGGTGGCCGCCGACGACACCGGCCTGGAGGTGTGGCGCGGACCCGGCACCGGACCGGCGCTGGTCGCCGCGCACGGCATCGAGGACTCCTGGCGGTGCTGGCAGGCGCTCACCGAGCGGCTGCCCGGACACACCCCGTACGCGCTCCAGCTGCCCTGGCACGGCGGCAACTCCTACGAGTGGCGGCCGCAGGGGTCGCCCGGCGAGTGGCTGGCCCGGGCGCTCGGCCTGGTGCCCGAGCGGCCCGTCACGCTGCTCGGCCACTCCTTCGGCGCCAACGCCATCCTGGAGCACCTGGCCACCGGCCCGGTGGACCCGGAGCTCACGTCGGTCGTCCTCGCCGCCCCCTTCTACCGGCCCGCCGACTTCCCGCTCACCGAGCAGCTGCGCACACGCTCGCTCGCCGCGCTGCGCAAGGTGATCGTCGAGGGGCTGCGGCTGAACCTGGGCCGCCGGTACGACGCGCTCGACCCCGAGGTGCGCCGCCTGATGGTCGACAAGCTCCTGGAGCGCGCCGTACCGGGCGGATTCCCGGTGTTCTACGAGGAGTTCGCGCGCTCCGGGCTCCTCGACCTGACCCGGATCACCGTGCCGACCCTGGTCGTCGCCGGGACCCGGGACGAATCCCTCACCCCGATGCGGGCCGCCGCCCTCGACCGGGACATGCCCGCCGCGACGGTGCGGCTGCTGCCGGCCCTGGGCCACTTCTGCCATGTCGCACAGGCCGGGCCGACGAGCCGCGAGGCCGCCGCGTTCCTGGCCCGTACCCCTCAAGGAGATCCACCCATGCCCGAACTGCTCGACGGCGAGCCCACCAGTTACGTGGGGCAGCCGCGCTACGAAGGCGCCAACATCCGTACCTGGATCGGCTTCAAGCACTTCATGTACCTGGTGGAGGAGTCGGTCCTGCAGTACTTCGCCGACCGCGGCGTGGACGCCAGGACGCTGTACCACACCTACGGGCTCGGCCTGGAGATCGTCGACTCGTCCGTGCAGCTGCCGGTGGCCCTGGAGGCCGGCGAGCAGGTGTACGCCACCGTCGTCTCCGGCCGGGCCAGGCCCGGCCAGGGCGCGCCGTTCACGGTGACCCTGACGGTGGAGCGCGACGGGCAGACCGTCTCCGTGCTCAAGGGCAAGGTGCGCGCCGCCCTCGTCGCGGTCAAGGACGGCTCGGGCAGCGAGCCCGTCCCGCCCTTCCTGGAGCCGTACGTGGTGCCCGAGGTGGCCGCCCTGCACAACGCGGCCGCCGGCAGCCTGCCGATCGCCGAGGGCCAGGACGTCGCCGACGTCCTCGCGCCCGAGGGCTCCGGCGCCTACCTGTGGGACTGGCGCGCCCCCTACTTCTACTGCCACTTCTCCGACCGGCTGCAGCACTCGGCGTACATCCGCACCCTGGAGGAGGTCGTCGACCGCTTCCTGCACGACCGCGGCCTCGCGATCGGGCACCTGCTCCAGGAGCGCGGCTGGATCCCGGTGGTCTCCCGGGCCCGGGTGCAGCTGCTGTCCGACGTCTTCATGGAGGAGACCGTCCACACCGTCTTCCGGGTGGACGAGATCCTGCGCGACACCATGTACACGGCCCGGATGGACTGCTACGTCCGCCGCGGCGACCGCCTGGAGCGGGCCGCC
Source organism: Streptomyces sp. NPDC101225 (assembly GCF_044767585.1). Classification (NCBI taxonomy): domain Bacteria; kingdom Bacillati; phylum Actinomycetota; class Actinomycetes; order Kitasatosporales; family Streptomycetaceae; genus Streptomyces; species Streptomyces sp. NPDC101225. The sequence continues at coordinate 9,729 of NZ_JBIWOE010000016.1, read as the reverse complement.
ACCGCCACGATCATGCACGGCTACGCCATCAGCCGCGGCGAGCAGGCCGGTTCCGTCGCCGTCCTCGACGACCGGACGCAGGCGGCCCTCCTCGGGGGTGCCGCATGAGCCCGCGCAGGCCGCCCCGGCTGTACTTCTCGCTGCGCAGCCCCTTCAGCTGGATGGCGCTGCGGCGCCTGGAGGAGCGGGTGCCGAACGCCCGGGAGCTCATCGAGTTCGTGCCGTTCTCCGAGCCGGACGCCACCAGCGCCGCGGCGCTTCAGGCCGCGGGCGGCGAGTTCCACTACGTGGCCATGTCCAAGGCCAAGCACCTCTACATCCTCAACGACACCAAGCGGCTGGCCGCCAAGTACGGCTACGCCATGAAGTGGCCCATCGACCAGGGCGACGAGTGGTGGGACCTGCCGCACCTGGCCTGGTTCAAGGCCGGCGAGCTCGGAGCCGAACGCGCCTACTACGACGCGGTGATGGCGGCCCGCTGGGAGCGCGGCGAGAACATCTGCGACCCCGGGAACCTGCGCCGGGTCTGCGACGAGGCCGGCCTCGACGGCGCCCTCCTGGTCGCCGCGCCGGACGAGGAGCACATCCGCAAGCAGGGCCTGGAGGCCCTCATGCGGATCTACGAGGACGACATCTTCGGCGTCCCCTACTTCCGCCTCGGCCGCCACCGCTTCTGGGGCCTGGACCGGCTCGACGACTTCCTGGACGCCCTCGAGGGGACCCTCGCCCCCGCGCCGGACGACCCCCTGGCCGGCGTCCCCGGCCAACTGCGCGAGCGGACCGGCTCGATGGACCACGACACCGCGGGCGGCTGCGGCTGACCGCCGCCGGCTCAGCGAAGGGAGAACAGACATGACCGAACGCCAGGTAGCCCTCGTCACCGGCGGGTCCCGCGGCATCGGACGCGCCGTGGCCGTCCGGCTCGCCGCCGACGGCTACGACATCGCCTTCTGCTACCGCAGCGGCGCCGACGCGGCCGCCGAGACCGAGAAGCTGGTGCGCGAGGCCGGGGCCCAGGTCCACCACGCGCCCTGCGACGTCGCCGACTTCGACGCCGTGCAGGAGTTCGTGGCCGAGACCGGCAGGCGGCTCGGACCCGTCGCCGCGCTGGTCAACTCCGCGGGCGTCGTACGGGACAACCCGATGGTCCTGATGCCGGTCGAGGACTGGCACACCGTCATCGACACCAACCTCACCGGCACCTTCAACTTCTGCCGCTCGGTGGGCTTCGGCTTCATGAAGCGCAAGCAGGGCGTCATCGTCAACATGTCGTCCATCGCCGGGGTCTACGGCCACGCCACGCAGAGCAACTACGCGGCGTCCAAGGCCGGCATCCAGGGCATGAGCGCCTCCCTCGCCAAGGAGGTCGCGCCCTACGGCATCCGCGTCAACGTCGTCGCGCCCGGCTTCATCGAGACCGACATGACCGACCGGCTGCCCGAGAAGGTGCGCGCCGAGGCCCTGAAGTCGATCCCGCTGCGGCGCTACGGCGGCGCGGACGAGGTCGCCGACCTGGTCTCCTTCCTGGTCTCCGACCGGGCCGCCTACATCACGGGCGAGGTCGTCCAGATCGACGGCGGAGTGGCGCTGTGAGCGGAGCGGGCCCGGTCGTGGTGACCGGGCCCCGCCCGCGGGCCACCTCGGTCGACCCGGCCCACACGGTCACGGTGCACTCGCCCACCGAGGTGTCGGTGAGCCGGCTCGTCTCGGCCGACGACCCCTATCTGGAGGGCCACTACCCGGAGTTCACCGTCTATCCGGGAGCCTTCATCGTCGAGTCCGTCTACCAGGCGGTGCTCCATCTGCTCTGGCACACCCGCGGCACGGACGCCTGGGCGCGGCCCGTCTCGGTCGACTCGGTGCGCTTCACCGGCGCGCTGGCCCCCGGCGACACCCTCGACGTGCACTGCGTGTGCACCGAGAAGGCCCCGGACGAGATCGAGGCGACGGCCGTGTGCACCACCGCCGGCAACAAGGCCGCCCAGGTGCGGATGACCTTCGCCCGCACACCGAAGGCGCCGGAGGGCGGCAGCCATGCTTGAGTACGCCGACATCCGCGGCCTGATCCCGCACGCGCACCCGATGCTCCTGGTCGACCGGGTGACGGAGATCCAGCCCTACGACCGCATCGTCACCGTCAAGAACGTGACCGGCAGCGAACCCTGCTACAAGGGCCTGGCACCGGGCGCACCCCACCGCGCCTTCGCCTATCCGCCCTCCCTGCTGATGGAGTCCTGGGGCCAGGGCGCCGCGATCCTGTGGATGCAGCGCGTCCGGGACAAGGAGGGCGAGCAGGCCGGGGCGCCGATCCTCGCCGCGGCCCGCGGCATGCGCTTCGCGCGCGAGGTCTTCCCCGGGGACACCCTGCGGCACGTCGTCCGCGTCGACCAGTACTCCGGCAGCAGCGTCATCATGAGCGGCGCGTCCTACGTCGGTGACGAGCAGGTCGCCGAGATCGGCTACGCCATCGCCGTCCTGCGCCCGGCCGACGGACTGACCTGGGGCGCCGCCTGATGTCCGCGCCCGACGTGGTCGTCACGGGCCTGGGGGTCGTCTCGCCGCTGGGGCACGACGTGCGCTCCTTCTGGCACGGACTGCTGCGCGGCGAGGTCCCGGTGCGGCCGCTCACCTTCCCGGGGGCGGCGATGCCGGGAGCCGTCGCCTATCTGGTGCGGGAGGCGCCCGGAGCCGAACCGGCCGCGGACGCGGCCCCGTCGGGCAGGTCCGGTGCCTTCGCGCTCGCCGCCGCCCGGGACGCGCTCGCCGACGCCGGGCTCGGCACCCGGGGGACCGGCGACCTCACCGACGTCGGCCTGTGCGTGGCCACCGGCAACGGCGACAGCGATCTCCAGGAGGCCCGCCGCGACGGGCGCCGGGAGAGCACCGGACTCGACTGGTACCCGTACGGCACCGCCGGACTGCTCTCGCGCCGACTCGGCCTGCACGGGCCGGGGCTGACGGTCTCCACGGCCTGCGCGGCCGGCGCCTACGCGGTCGCCGTCGCCGCGGAGATGATCACCGAGGGCGAGGCGGACGTGGTCCTGGCCGGCGGCACCGAGGCGGTCTCACGGCCGGCCGTCGGGGCGTTCCTGCGGCTGGGCGCGGGCGACGGCGAGCACTGCCGCCCCTTCGACGCCGACCGCGCGGGCACCGTCTACGGCGAGGGCGCCGCCTTCCTGGTCCTGGAGTCCGCCGGGCACGCGGCGGCCCGCGGCAGGACGCCGTACGCGCGCGTGCTCAGTTCCGGCTGGAGCTGCGACGCCTACCACGTCACGGCCCCGGACCCGGAGGGCACCCAGTCCCTGCGCGCCGTGCGGGACGCCCTCGACCGGGGCCGTGTCGCCCCCGCCGCCGTCGGCGCCGTCCTCGCGCACGGCACCGGCACGCCCGCCAACGACGCCGTGGAGAGCCGGGTCACCGCGCACCTGCTCGGCGAGCGCACCCCCGACGTCCCGGTGACCGCCGTCAAGGCGTCCCTCGGGCACAGCGGAGGAGCGGCCGGGGCGTTCGCCTGCCTGACCGCGGCCCTGGTCGTCCGGCACGGCCTCGTGCCGCCGGTCGGCACCCTGCGCCGCCTGGACCCGGCCTGCTCGCTCAGGGTCGTCAGCGACGCCCCCGAGCCGCCGGCGGCCGGAACGGTCCTGGTCAACGCCTATGCCTTCGGCGGCAACAACATCTCCGTCGCCATCGGCGCACCGGGGGAGGAGAGCCCATGAGGGGCAACGGGACAGCACAGGTCGCGGTCACGGGCATCGGGCCCGTGAGCCGGCTGGGCATCGGCGCCAAGGAACTGGCCGCCGCGCCGACCGTCGCGGGGGCGGCCGGCCCGGCCGGGGGCGCGCCGGAGATCAGGGAGCTGGACAACTTCCATCCGGCGGAGTTCCTCGGCCGCCGCGGCTGGCGTCTGCTGCCGCGGGCGACCCGGATGGCGCTGGCCGCCGCCCGGCTGGCCCTGCCGGGCCAGGACGACCTCGGTGCGCCACCCCCCGAGCGCACCGGGGTCGTCATCGGCACCAACTTCGCCGTCGACGAGGTCGTGGACCGCATCGACCGCACCCTCCTCGCCGAGGGCGTCTCGGGCATCAGCCCGGTCGAGTGCCCCAACTTCGCCGTCAACGTCCCGGTCAGCCAGGTCTCGCTGACGTACGGCCTGAAAGCCTTCAACGTCACGCTGGTCGACCTGCTCACCGCCGGCTGCACCTCCCTGCTGCTCGGTGCCCGCGCCCTGCGCGCGGGCCGCGCGCAGGCGGTGCTCACCGGCGCGGTCGAGGGACTTCCGCCGGACGGCGCCGGGCCGTTGTGCGGCCCCGAGGCCGACGAGGGCAGCGCCTGTCTGCTGCATCTGGAGCCGGCCCAGGCGGCACGGAACCGCGGGGCCCCGGTCCACGGGCTGGTCACCGGCGGCGCGCACCGCATGCTGCCGGACGAACCGGCCGCGGCCGCCCGCGTGCTGGAGTCCGTCCTCGACCGCCTCGGCGAGGAGCCCCTCTCCGCCGTACGCCTGCACGTCCCCTTCTGCGGGCCCGCCGCGCACGCCACGGAGGCCGTCGGCCGCTGGGCCGCCCGGCGTGAGGTCCCGGACGGCGTGACGGTGATCCGCGGCGGCGCGCAGACCGGCGCCACCGGCGTCCTCGCCCTGGCCCAGCACCTGGCCCGCCCGGCGGGCCGACTGCCGTACGGGGACGTCGCGTTCGTGACCCTCGGCCCGCAGGGCCACCTGGTCGCGCTGCGCGTCTCGCGGGACGGGGGCACGCCATGAGCGGGCCCGTCAGCGAGTCCACCCTCTTCGGCGAGGAAGTCGCCGTCCACCGCTTCGCCGCCCCGCCCGCCGCCGCGTTCGTGCACGGCCTGGAGGACGCCTGGGACTGCTGGAACCAGCTCGCCGCGCGCCTCGCCGGGCGGCTGCGGGGCTACCCCCTCGATCTGCCCTGGCGCACCGGCGGCAGCTACCGCTGGCGCAGCCGCGGCGCCGCCGCGCAGTGGGTGGAGGCGGGCGTCGGCCTGGTGCCCGACCCGGTCTCCGTCGTCGTGGCGCACTCCTTCGGTGCCAACGCGGTGCTGCAGTGGCTCGCCGCCGGGGCCCGCCCGAAGCTGGACGCGCTGGTCCTGCTGTCGCCGTTCTACTGGCCGCCGTCGCAGCGCCCCGACTGGCAGACCTTCGACGGGTTCCGCGAGGACTTCGCCACCGTGATGACGATGGGGCTGCGCACCCGCCTCGGGGCACGGGCGCAGACCATGGATCCCGACGTCTTCACCGCGATGGCACGCAAGATGCTCGACGGGATGGGGCCGCAGGCCTTCATCGCCCTGTTCGACCAGTACAGCGCGGCCACCACGCTCGCGCTGCAGGACATCGACATCCCCACGCTGATCGTCGGCTCTCCCCACGACCTCGGACTCGCCGGCGAGCGGGCCGAGGCGCTCCAGGCCGACCTGCCCGTGGCCGAACTGCACCTGGATCCGCGGCTGTCGCACTTCAGCCACGTGGACCAGCCCGACGAGGTGGCCCGGCTGATCCTCCAGTTCCTGGACCGGACCGCGACCACCTCACCCGGCCACGCCCCCACCACCCAACCGCTGCAAAGGAGTTGACCCGCCGTGCCTACGCATGCAGCACATCGGGCGCACGAGACCCGGAGGCCGGGCAACCCGGCCCTGACGATGGTCGCCGCCCTGCTCGGCCTGTTCATCGCCCTGCTGGACGTCACCGTCGTCACCGTCGCGCTGCCCACCATGGGCTCCGACCTGCACGCCTCCTTCTCCGACCTGGAGTGGGTGGCCAACGCCTACATGCTGGCGCTCGCGGTGTTCATCGTGACCGCGGGCCGCCTCGGCGACCTGTACGGGCAGCGCCGGATCTACACCGTCGGCGTCCTGATCTTCCTGGCCGGCTCGCTGATCTGCGGCGGTGCCGGGAAGTACGGTCTGTTCGGCCTCTCGCACATCACCACGCTGCACGCCGGCCGGGTGGTGCAGGGCATCGGCGGCGCGGTGATCATGCCGCTGACGCTCGCCATCATCTACTCCTCGTTCGAGGGCAGGCTGCGCAGGCTCGGCATCATGCTGTGGGGCGCGGTCGGCGGTCTGGCCACCGCGCTCGGCCCGCTGATCGGCGGCGTCCTGGTCGACCACGCCGGCTGGGAGTGGATCTTCCTGGTCAACCTGCCCATCGGCGTCGTCGTGATCGCCGCCGCCACCGGCATCCGCGAACCCGGCCGCGCCCCCGGCGCCGGACGCGCCTCGCTGGACGTGGGCGGTCTGATCACCGTCAGCGGCTCCCTGTTCTGCCTCAACCTCGCGCTCATCAACGGCCAGTCCTGGGGCTGGACCTCGGGCCGCGAGATCGGCCTGTTCACCGGCGCGGTCGCCCTCCTGTCGGCCTTCCTCGCCGTGGAGGCCCGCTCGGCGGCGCCGATCATGAACCTGGCCTGGTTCCGCCGCCCGTCCTTCGGCGGCAGCGTCTTCGCCGGGTTCCTGCTGGGCGCCGGGATGTTCTCGGTGATGTTCTACCTCTCCATCTACCTGCAGAACGGTCTCGGCATGAACGCCCTGGAGACCGGCGTACGGCTGCTGCCGCTGACCCTGATGCTCATCCTGGGGGCCCCGCTCGGCGGGCGCCTCGCCGCCAGGCTGGGGGTGCGGGCCGCGATGGCCGTGGCCTTCGGCCTGATGGCGGCCGGCATCGCCCTGTACGCGCTGGTCGACCCGGCGGGCGACGCCGGTTCGTGGACCCGCCTGCTGCCCGGCCTGCTGATCACCGGCCTGACCCTGGGCATCCTGATGCCGCTGTCCTCGGAGCTGACGGTCGCCGCCGCGCCCCAGGAGCAGATCGGCGTGGCCGCGAGCGCGGGCACCATGTTCCGCCAGGTCGGCAACTCGGTGGGCGTGGCCGTCATGGGCGTCCTGATGACCTCGCGGGCCGACGATGCCGCCGCCGAGATCAGGCGGCAGGCCGCGGGCGGCGCCCTCACCCCCGACCGGATCGCCGCGATCCGGCAGCGGGCCGTCACCGAGGGCCTCCAGCACGGCGTGTGGTTCGCCGCCGCGGTGACGGCCGCCGCCGTGGTCGTCGTCCTGCTCTTCGTCCGCAACCTGCCGCACGCCGCGCAGCAGCAGCCGGCCGCGGCACCGGCGGCCGACGCACATCAGCTGACACACCCCAACTGAAGCCAACCGACAAGAAAGGCGGGGCTCCCATGACCGGCACGACGACCGCGTTCGTCTTCCCGGGTCAGGGCTCGCAGCGGGTCGGCATGGGACGCCACCTGCTCGGCCGGCGGCCCGATCTGCTCGGCACCTACTACCGGGAGGCCGACGACATCCTCGGCATCCCCCTGTCCACGCTGTGCTGGGAGGGACCGGCGAGCGCCCTGCGCAACACCGCGATCACCCAGCCGGCCGTCTTCCTGACCAGCCTCGCCACCCTGGACGTGCTGCGCGACGAGGGTCTCGCGCCGGACGCCGTCGCGGGCCACAGCCTCGGCGAGTACACCGCCCTCGTCGCCGCGGACGTCCTCGACTGGCGCGACGCCCTGCGTCTCGTCCGGCACCGGGGCCGCCTCATGGCGGGCGTCAACGAGCGGATTCCGGGAGGGATGGCCGCCGTCCTCGGCCTGGACCTCGCCGTCGTGGAGGCGCTGTGCGCCCGTGTCACCGCCGAACTCGGCGCGGACGCCGGCGTGGTGGAGGTCGCCAACGACAACGAACCGCGCCAGGTCGTCGTCTCCGGCCGGCGCACCGCCGTGGAGCGGCTGCGCACCGCGGCCGACGCGGCGGGCGCGGTCCGGGCGATCGCCCTGGACGTCTCGGCGCCCTTCCACTCCAGCCTGATGGCCGACATCGAGGCGGAGTTCGCGGCCGCACTCGACCGCGTCCCCCTGCGCGCCCCGCGCGTCCCGCTGGTGTCCACCGTGACCGCCGACCACGTCACCACCGCCGGCGAGATCGCCGTGGGCCTGCGCCGCCAGCTCGCCGGCCGGGTCCGCTGGACCGAGGCCGTGCGCACCCTCACCCGCAGCGGCGTCACCGCCTTCGTCGAGGTGGGGCCCGGCAAGGTGCTGGGCGGACTGTGCCGCCGTATCGCCCGCGAGGCGGAGGTGCACGGCACCGACGACGAGCGCGCGCTGTCCAAGACCCTGGCGCGCTTCGGCGCCGCACCGGCGGAGGTGGTCGCATGAGCACGGCCGAGGCCGGCGCCCTCGGCGAGCGCCTGGCGGAACTGCGGGAGCTGAAGGGCTCGCTGCGCGCGGGACCCGACCCCGCCGCGACCGAGCGCCAGCACGCCAAGGGCAAGCTCACCGCCCACGAGCGCGTCGGACTGCTCCTGGACGAGGGGTCGTTCACCGAGATCGAGCCGCTGCGCCGGCACCGCGCCACCGGCTTCGGCCTGGAGCGGCGCCGGCCGCACTCCGACGGGGTGATCACGGGCTGGGGCACGGTCCACGGCCGGACCGTCTTCGTCTACGCCCATGACTTCCGCATCTTCGGCGGCGCCCTCGGCGAGGCGCACGCCGAGAAGATCCACAAGGTCATGGACCTGGCCGAGCGGACCGGCGCCCCGCTGGTCTCGCTGAACGACGGCGCGGGCGCCCGGATCCAGGAAGGCGTCACCGCGCTCGCGGGCTACGGCGGTATCTTCCGCCGCAACACCCGCTGCTCCGGGGCGATCCCGCAGATCAGCGTGATGCTCGGGCCGTGCGCGGGCGGTGCCGCCTACGCGCCGGCCCTGACGGACTTCGTGTTCATGGTGCGCGGCACCTCGCAGATGTTCATCACCGGGCCCGACGTCGTCCGGACGGTCACCGGTGAACAGGTCACGCAGGACGGCCTCGGCGGCGCCGACGTCCACGCGAGCACCTCCGGGGTGGCCGCCTTCGTCCACGACGACGAGGAGCACTGCCTGGAGGAGGTCCGCTACCTGCTGTCCCTGCTCCCCTCCAACAACCGTGAGCTGGCCCCCGAGCTGGCGTGCGACGACCCGGCGGACCGTGCCACCGAGTCCCTCGTCGACCTGGTGCCCCTCGACCCCGGCCGCTCGTACGACATGCGCGCGGTCATCGAGGAGGTCGTCGACCACGGCGAGTGCTTCGAGGTCAGCGAGGGCTGGGCGACCAACGTCCTGTGCGTGCTCGCCCGGCTCGGCGGCCACGTCGTGGGGATCGTGGCCAACCAGCCCGCCGGCCTCGCCGGGGTCCTCGACATCGAGGCGTCCGAGAAGGCCGCCCGCTTCGTGCAGTTCTGCGACGCGTTCAACATCCCGCTGGTGACGCTGGTGGACGTACCGGGCTTCCTGCCGGGCGTCGGCCAGGAGCACGACGGCATCATCCGCCGCGGCGCCAAGCTGCTGTACGCCTACTGCAACGCCACCGTCCCGCGGATCTCCCTGATCCTGCGCAAGGCGTACGGCGGCGCGTACATCGTCATGGACTCCCGCTCCATCGGCGCCGACGTCGCGCTCGCCTGGCCGTCCAACGAGATCGCCGTGATGGGCGCGGAGGGCGCGGCCAACGTCATCTTCCGCCGCGAGATCGCCGCCTCGGACGACCCCGAGTCGGTGCGCGCCCAGCGGATCAAGGAGTACCGGAGCGAGCTGATGAGCCCGTACTACGCCGCCGAACGCGGCCTGGTCGACGATGTCATCGGCCCCGCCTGGGACTCCCTGCTCGCCAAACTGATCGTCACCGGCGCCACCCGCGAACAAGCCCTCCAGCGCGCCGCCCGCGCCCTGGA